>NZ_JBHSRF010000060.1:0-58996 GCF_042658925.1 Sphaerisporangium aureirubrum | reverse complement strand
CGCCGGGCCGCGCCACGAGCCCGCCCCCGCGCGGCGCGAGGTCCCCGCGCAGCAGCACGACCCGGCGCGCCGGGAGGTCCCGGCGCAGCAGTACGAGCCCACGCGGCGGTACGACCCGGCGGCGCGCTCCCGCGAGTCCGCCCCGCCGCCCCCCGCCTGGGCCCACCCGTTACCCGCCCCGCCCCCGCAGGCGCCCACCCGCCCTCTGGAGGGCGCCGGCCACGGGCCCGCCCAGCCGTCCGGGCCCGCCGCCCATCTGCCCGCGGCCACCCAGCCCGCGCCGCAGGGTCTCGGCCGGCCCGCCCAGCAGACGCAGCCTCCGGGACAGGCCGCGCAGTTCCCCGGGCCGACGAGGCCCCTGGCGGGCCCGGGAGGGCAGCCGTACCCCGCGCCGCCGGGGCAGGGCCCGGCGGCGCCGTCCTGGCAGCAGGGAGGCGCGGGCACCCCGCCCACCTGGCCTGGC
Organism: Sphaerisporangium aureirubrum; assembly: GCF_042658925.1. Classification (NCBI taxonomy): domain Bacteria; kingdom Bacillati; phylum Actinomycetota; class Actinomycetes; order Streptosporangiales; family Streptosporangiaceae; genus Sphaerisporangium; species Sphaerisporangium aureirubrum. Next base: position 58,533 of record NZ_JBHSRF010000060.1, on the reverse strand, counting down.
GCGAACGGCGAGCGCCCGTCGCGGCGAGGGCCGCTGATCGCCGCCGCGGCCGCCGCGGCCGTGCTGGTCGTCGCGGGCGGCGGCTACCTGATCGCGCAGAACCTCAGCGGCGGACCCGGCGGCGTCACGGCCAGCGGCACCCCCGGGCCGCAGCTCACCCCGGAACGCTACGGCCCCTCGACCGGCCGGTCGGCGGACGCGGGCTCGGACACTCCGCAGGGCAGCGCCTCCCCGGGCGGCCAGGCGGGCGTCGCGAGCCGTCCGGCCGACCCCGGCGCCACCCCGCCCCCGGCGACCCGGCAGATCAAGCTGCCGGACAGCACGATCACCGTGCACGAGAACGACGCCGACCCCATCAAGCTCACCGCCTACAGCCTCGACTACGGCAAACAGGTCTACATCCGGCACCGAGGCGAGAACGTGTTCCTCCGCACCAGGAGTTACTTCGAGTACATCGTCAGCGACGACGGCCGCATGGCGCTCGCCACCAAGACCCTCTACACCCGCGACCACTACTCCACCGTGGCGCTGGTCGACCGGGCCGACAACCGCTCCAGCACCATCAAGATCGCCAAGGCGCCGGTGTACCCGATCTACCCGCAGTGGTCGCCGGACGGCACCAAGGTCCTGGTCAGCCTGAACAAGGCCGTGGGCGACTCCAGCGAGGGCTGGGGCTTCGCCATCGTCGACATCGCCCGCAAGCGGGCCAAGGTGGTGCACATCACCGAGAAGGACGTGGGCCGCTGGAGCTACTTCTGGCGGGGGGACGGCCAGGCCGTCGGCACCTGGGCGATCAAGGGTTCGACCGAGCGCATCCGGTTCTACGACCTCAACGGCACCGTGCTGCAGACCCTGCTGGACGTCGGCTCCCCGCTCACGGTGGAGGGGGACGACGTCTCGCCCGCCGGGACGCAGTTCATGACGAGCTGCACCGGTACCGACGAGATCTGCGTGTGGTCCGCCAACGGCGAGGAACGGGCCCGCATCCCGTTCGCCAGCGAGCGGCTCATCGGGTGGTACGACGAGTGGCACATCGCGGGCTGGCGCAAGACGGACGACGGCTACGAGGCCGTGGTCTTCGACTTCAAGGGCCAGGTGTCGCGGCTGCTCGCGACGGCGAAGGCCGGGGAGTACAAGAAACAGTACCTCCGGTACACCAGAGGGGTCTGAGAATGGTCAAGTTCCCGCCGCCCCCGGACGGGGCGCGCGGGGCGCGTCCGGGCCCGGTGGTGGCATGTGCCCATGACCAAGTTGAGTGTGGTGCTGGCGGCCGCAGCGTTCGCCGTCGCGGGGCTCCAGGCGGCCCCCGCCCTCGCCTCCGCGCCCCCCGTCCCCGTCACCGCCGCGCCCCGGCCGGCGGGTGACAACGTGGAGATCAACGTCACCGGGCAGGGCAGCGTGCAGGCCACCCCCGACGTGATGCGCCTCAACGTCGGCGTGGAGGTCCGCAGGGACACGGCGAGCGAGGCGTTCGCCGCCGCCCGGACGGCGGCCGGCCGCCTGACCGCCGCGCTCGTCGGCGCCGGGGTCGCCGAGGGCGACCTGCGCACCAACGACCTGTCGCTCGGCGCCGAGTACGACAAGTACCCCAAGGCGGTCGGCTACCGCGCCTCCCAGGGCCTGCAGGCGCTGGTCCGCGACCTGTCCACCGCGGACGCCGTGGTCGACGCGGCGGCCGGCGTCGGCGACGACGTGCGGTTCCACGGCATCACGTTCGAAGTGTCCAAGGCGCCCGCGCTGGTCAAGGAGGCCCGCGCCGCCGCCTTCCAGGACGCCAGGGCCAAGGCCGAGCAGTACGCCGCGCTGGCGGGATACCAGCTCGGCCGGGTCCTGAAGATCGAGGAGGAGGGCGACGGCGGCGCGCCCCGCTTCGCCTACGCGGCCGACAAGGCGTCCATCGAGCCCGGCCAGGGCACGATCACCGTGACCGTCCGCGTGCTGTACGGGCTGACGGAGCGGGACGACTGAGGACTAGGGCAGGGCCAGCATGCGGTCCAGCGCGACCCGGGCCCAGTGGGCGGTGTCCGGGTCGACGGTGATCTGGTTGACGACCTGCCCCTCGGCGAGCGACTCCAGCGCCCACACCAGGTGCGGGAGGTCGATGCGGTTCATCGTGGAGCAGTAGCAGACCGTGCGGTCCAGGAACGTGATCGTCTTGTCGGGGTGGCGGGCGGCCAGCCGCTTGACCAGGTTCAGCTCGGTGCCGACGGCCCACGCCGACCCGGCCGGGGCCTCGTCGATCATCTTGATGATGTACTCGGTGGACCCGACGTGGTCGGCCTTGGTCACGACCTCGTGGCGGCACTCGGGGTGGACGAGCACGTTGACGCCGGGGATGCGGGCGCGCACGTCGTCCACGCACCCGGTGCTGAACCGCCCGTGCACCGAGCAGTGCCCGCGCCACAGGATCACCTTGGCGTTCCTGATCTGCTCGGCGGTGAGCCCGCCGCCGGGGCGGTGCGGGTTGTACACCACGCAGTCGTCCAGCGAGAAGCCCATCTCCAGCACCGCGGTGTTGCGCCCGAGGTGCTGGTCGGGCAGGAACAGCACCTTGCGGTCCCCCGCGCCCTTACCGGCGGGCCCGTCGGGGCCCTCGTCGAACGCCCAGGTCAGAGCGCGGCGAGCGTTGGAGGAGGTGCACACCGCGCCGCCGTTGCGCCCGCAGAACGCCTTGATGTCGGCCGAGGAGTTCATGTACGTGACGGGGACGGTGACGTCGGCCACACCGATCTCGGCCAGGACGTCCCACGCCTCCTCGACCTGGTCGAAGGTCGCCATGTCCGCCATGGAGCACCCGGCCGCGAGGTCGGGCAGCACGACCCGCTGCGCGGCGGAGGTCAGGATGTCGGCCGACTCGGCCATGAAGTGCACGCCGCAGAAGACGATGAACTCGGCCTCGGGCCGGGCCGCCGCCTCCCGGGCGAGTTTGAACGAGTCCCCGGTCACGTCGGCGAAGCGGATCACCTCGTCGCGCTGGTAGTGATGCCCGAGCACGAAGAGGCGGTCGCCCAGGGCGGCCTTGGCCTTCTCGGCTCGCGCGACCAGGTCGGGGTCGGACGCCGGGGGCAGCTCGCCGGGACAGTCGACGCCCCGCTCGCTGTGCGGGTCGGTGCCCTGGCCGAGGATGAAGAGAGGGAGCCCCATCTCGGTAGTCGTCACGCCACACCTTCTTTGCAGCTTCTTACCGACTTATCGTCTATGTGACGACTAATCATTGCATACCGCATGGGGTGGCCCTTCCGGTGGGGGTCCCGGATGCCCAGCCTTCAAGACAGGAATGTGTGAGTGTGCCTTGGTGTTGGTAGCGTCTGAGTGAGACCTCAGACCAAGGCCTCCGTCCCCGAGGGGCGGTTTGGGCAGACGGGGAGTTCAGCACATGACGGTTGAGAGCAGCCAGACGACGCAGCAGGGCTTGATCCTGACCGACGCCGCTGCGGCCAAGGTGCGGAGCCTGCTCGAGCAGCAGGGCGAAGAGGGCCTGCAGTTGCGGGTGGCCGTGCAGCCCGGTGGATGTTCGGGCCTGCGCTACCAGCTCTTCTTCGACGACCGCGCCATGGACGGCGACGTGGTTTCCGAGTTCGGCGGCGTCAACGTCGTCACCGACCGGATGAGCGCCCCGTACCTGATCGGCGCCAGCGTCGACTACGTGGACACGATCGAGAAGCAGGGCTTCACGATCGACAACCCGAACGCCACCGGCTCCTGCGCCTGCGGCGACTCCTTCAACTAAGGACGGCGCCCGCGTCCCCGCCCGCGGAACATTTCGCGCGGCGGGGTTTCGGCGTGCTCGGGGGGCATGCCGAAAGCGTGCCCGGCGTGTGCCGTCTTCGCGCTGAAGCGCGGCTTAAGGCGCTGTCGCGCGACCGGCACGGGTGGGTGGATCCGGGAACGGGGGAGCGGCTGGGGTGCCGCCCCGTCTCCGCAGGTGGGCGGCCCGGGGAGTGTGGGGCGGCGGACCGGAAGGGCCTGATCCGGACGGCCGGGCGGGTGGGCGGCGGGCTCGCCTGGGGCTCCCGCGCTAGTTCTCTGTCGTATTCTTGGCGGGCCCATCGATGCTGACAACGAGGAGAGCACCCCGTGCGCATCGCCGTCACCGGCTCCATCGCGACCGATCACCTGATGACCTTCCCGGGTCGTTTCGGGGATCAGCTCATCGCCGAGGCGCTCGACCGCGTCTCCCTGTCCTTCCTCGTCGACGATCTGCAGATCCGGCGCGGCGGGGTAGCGGCCAACATCTGCTTCGGCATGGGATGCCTCGGCCTGACCCCCGTCCTGGTCGGCGCGGTCGGCACCGACTTCGCGGACTACCGCTCGTGGCTGGAGCGCCACGGCGTCGACTGCGACTCGGTCCACGTGTCCGAGCTGCACCACACGGCCAGGTTCCTGTGCACCACGGACGACGACCACAACCAGATCGCGTCCTTCTACACCGGCGCGATGGCCGAGGCCCGCGAGATCGAGCTGCGGCCCATCGCCGAGCGGCTCGGCGGCCTCGACCTGGTCATGATCAGCGCCAACGACCCCGACGCGATGCTCCGCCACACCGAGGAGTGCCGGCAGCGTGGCATCCCGTTCGCGGCCGACCCGTCCCAGCAGCTCGCCCGCATGGAGGGCGAGGACATCCGCAAGCTCATCGACGGCGCCGCCTACCTCTTCACCAACGACTACGAGAAGGCCCTGGTCGAGCAGAAGACCGGCTGGTCCGACGAAGAGGTGCTGACCCGGGTCGGCGTCCGGGTGACCACGCTCGGCCCGAAGGGCGCGCGGATCGACCGTGAGGGCGAGCCGTCGCTGCACATCCCGCCCGCGCCCGAGGTCGGCAAGGTCGACCCCACCGGCGTCGGCGACGCCTTCCGCGCCGGCTTCATGTCCGGCCTCCACTGGGGGCTCGGCCTGGAGCGCTGCGGCCAGCTCGGCAACCTCACCGCCACCCACGTGCTGGAGCAGGTGGGCGGACAGGAGTACCGCCTCGGCCGTGACGGCTTCGTCGAGCGTCTCGCCGCCGCGTACGGCGCGGACGCCGCGGCCGACGTCGAGGCGCACATCGCCTGCGTCTACCCCTGATCACCGGTGGCGAGGGGTGCGCGTGCCCGGCACGCGCACCCCTCGCGCCATGTTCGGCGGGCGGGCCCGCGCGGTCGCCGGCGGGCGGGCGGCGGGGAGCTCAGTAGTTGCGGCGCACGTGGATGGCCCAGCCGCCCCGGGCCAGTACGTAGCTGCCCACGTGGTGGTGCGACTTGAGGCGGCACCAGGCCGGGATGTCGGTGAAGGCCGCGGGGTCGTCGGCCAGGACGGCCACGACGGAGTTCAGCGGCACCGAGTTGATCTGGTCGGCCAGCATGATGATCGGGATCGGGCACTTGCGGCCGAGCGCGTCGATGGTGAGGGCCGCCGGTGGGCGGGGCTCCTCCTCGGGCGGCGCCGCCGCCTCGGTGGTCTCCGGCCTGCGCCGCCGTGCCATCACGATCTCCCCCCAGCCGGCCTCGCCACGCGCGCCGGTCCCCGGTGCGGCCGCCTCACGACCCCACCCCGACGCTCTCGCGCACCCGCCGGACGATGCCCGGCAGCACGGCGAGGAAGTGGTCCACGTCCGCGCCGGACGCGCCGCGGGGCAGCGAGACCCGGACGTTCCCGTGCGTGATCACTCCCATCGCCTCCAAAACGTGCGATGGTCGTAGCGTACTCGCCGTACACGAACTGCCGGAGGAGACCGCGAAGCCCGCCCGGTCCAGTTCGGAGAGAATCGCCTCACCCGGCACGTAGAGGCACGAGAACGTCACGATGTGCGGCGTCCGCAGCGCCGGCTCGCCCACCACCTCCACGTCGGGCACCAGCCCCGGCACCTCGGCGCGGATCCGGTCCACCAGCGCCGACAGCCGCGCGTTCTCCTCCCCGGCCTCGGCGGTCCTGGCCCGCAGCGCCGCCGTCGCGGCGAGCACGGCGGGGACGTTCTCGAAGCCCGGCACGCGGCGCCGCTCGCGCTCGTCCTCGGGCAGCGGGGAACGCCACCGCGTGCCCTTGCGCACCGCCAGCACCCCCACTCCGGCCGGGCCGCCCCACTTGTGGGCGCTCGCCGCCAGCACCGACCAGCCGCCGGGGACCGGCAGCCGTCCCGTGGTCTGCGCGGCGTCCACCAGCAGCGGTACCCCCGCCGCCCGGCACGCCTCCGCCGCCTCCTCGACCGGCTGCAGCGTGCCGACCTCGTGGTTGGCGGTCTGCAGGCAGGCCAGCGCCGTGCCCTCGCCCGCCACGGCCGCGGCGAACGCCGCGGGGTCCACCCGGCCGGTGATGCCGACGGGGACGGTCTCCACGGTGCCGCCGCCCTCCTCGTGGGTCCGGGCGGCGTGCAGCACGCTGGAGTGCTCCACGGCGCTCACGACCAGGCGGCGCCCGGCCCTGCGGCGCCCGAGCAGCGCGCCGAGCACGCCGAGGTGCACCGCCTGGGTGCCCGAGGAGGTGAAGGACACCTCGTCGGGCCGGGCGCCGATGATCTCCGCGGTCTCGGCGCGGGCCTGTTCGAGCATCAGGCGCGCCCGGCGGGCCGTGCCGTACAACCGGGCCGGGTCGGCGCCCGCGGCGTCCAGGGCCGACAGGAGGGCCTCACGCGCCGCGGGGTGCAGGGGTTCGGTGGATGCCGCGTCGAAGTACGCCACGGCCCCCATCGTCGCACCCGCCCGGCGCGCCGGGCGGCCGGGGCCGCCCCGCACCGTCCGCCGCGGGCCGTCCCCGCCGTCCCCCCGCAGGCCGGCCCCTTGCCGTGCCGTCCGCCCCCGCCTTCCCGCGCGGGCCGCGGACGCCGCCGATGCCGCCGCGCGGCGTTGCCGGGGGCTGGGAAGGAGGGCGGGCCCAGTCCGCGCTAATGTGTCCCCCAGCGTGACGACAGCCGACTTTTCTCAGAGCGCGACAAGTGAACCTGGAAACTACCGCCCAAGAGGGAGCACTCTTGGGCTTCAACTGTGGGGTAGGCGATCCGTGAGTCCGACCCGCCGTTCCGAACGGCGTCCGTTGGCCCGCCGCAGGGTGCCTCGCGCCGCCGCGTTGGCGGTGCTTGCGCTGGCCCTGTCGGCGTGTGGAGGCGTTGGCACATGGTCTCGTGGTGGCATGCCGGAAGGCATCACCAAAGAGTCCGGCATCATGCAGAGCCTGTGGAACGGTGCCTGGATCGCCGCCCTCGGCGTCGGTGTGGTGGTGTGGGGCCTGATCTTCTGGGCCTGCCTGTTCCACCGCAAGCGCAAGAACTCGACGGACGCGCTGCCTCCCCAGGTGCGCTACAACCTGCCGATCGAGATCCTCTACACCACCGTGCCGATCATCATGGTGGCGGTGTTCTTCTACTTCACCGCGCGTGACCAGACCGCCATCGGGGCCGTGTCCAACAGCCCCGACGTGAAGGTGAAGGTCGAGGGTTTCCAGTGGAGCTGGCGTTTCACCAGCACCTACGGCGGTAAGACCGTGCAGGTCGCGGGCACGCCGTCCCAGCGGCCGACGCTGGTGCTGCCCGTGAACAAGAAGATCGAGTTCAACCTCGAGTCCCACGACGTCGCGCACTCGTTCTGGGTGCCCGCGTTCCTGTACAAGCTGGACGTCCTGCCGGGCGTGCCCAACAGGTTCGAGGTCACCACGCTCAACAAGCCCAGCACCTACGCCGGGCGCTGCGCCGAGCTGTGCGGCGTCGACCACAGCCGAATGCTCTTCACGGTGAAGCTCGTGCCCCAGGCCGAGTACGACCAGTACGTCACAAGCCAGGCGGGGAGTGCCCAGTGACCGCCGTCAACGAACCATCCGTCCAGCTGGCGCCCGCCGCCGCCCGCCGCGCCCGCAAGGGCACGGTGGTCGCCAAGTGGGCGTCGTCCACCGACCACAAGGTCATCGGGCACCTGTACCTGATCACGTCGTTCGTGTTCTTCCTCATCGGCGGCGTCATGGCGCTGGTGATGCGGGCCGAGCTGGCGCAGCCGGGGCTCGACTTCGTGAGCAACGAGCAGTTCAACCAGCTGTTCACCATGCACGGCACGATCATGCTGCTGATGTTCGCGACCCCGCTGTTCGCCGGGTTCGCCAACGAGCTGATGCCGCTGCAGATCGGCGCGCCCGACGTGGCGTTCCCCCGGCTGAACATGGTGAGCTACTGGCTCTACCTCTTCGGCAGCACCATCGCGGTCTCCGGGTTCTTCACCCCGGGCGGCGCGGCGTCGTTCGGCTGGACGGCCTACACGCCGCTGTCGGACATGGTCTACTCGCCCGGCCTCGGCGCGGACCTGTGGATCATGGGTCTGTCGATGTCCGGTGTCGGCACCATCCTCGGCGCGGTGAACTTCATCACCACGATCATCACGATGCGCGCCCCGGGCATGACGATGTTCCGCATGCCGATCTTCACGTGGAACATCCTGCTCACCAGCATCCTGGTGCTGCTGGCGTTCCCGGTGCTGGCGGCCGCGCTGCTGGCCCTGGAGGCGGATCGGCGCCTGGGCGCCCACATCTTCGACGCCTCGACCGGCGGTGTGATGCTCTGGCAGCACCTGTTCTGGTTCTTCGGGCATCCAGAGGTGTACATCATCGCCCTGCCGTTCTTCGGCATCATCACCGAGGTCCTCCCGGTGTTCAGCCGCAAGCCGGTCTTCGGCTACATCAGCCTGGTGGGCGCGACCATCGCCATCGCGGGCCTGTCGGCCGCGGTGTGGGCGCACCACATGTTCGTCACGGGCCAGGTGCTGCTGCCGTTCTTCTCGTTCATGACGTTCCTCATCGCGGTGCCCACCGGGGTGAAGTTCTTCAACTGGATCGGCACGATGTGGCGCGGCCACCTGGTGTTCGCCTCGCCCATGCTGTTCGCGGTGGGCTTCCTGGTCACGTTCCTGTTCGGCGGCCTGACCGGCATCATCCTGGCCTCGCCGCCGCTGGACTTCCAGGTCAGCGACTCCTACTTCGTGGTGGCCCACTTCCACTACGTGGTCTTCGGCACCGTCGTGTTCGCCATGTTCTCCGGCTTCTACTTCTGGTGGCCGAAGTTCACCGGCCGCATGCTGAACGACACGCTGGGCAAGTGGCACTTCTGGACGCTGTTCATCGGCTTCCACACCACGTTCCTGGTGCAGCACTGGCTCGGCGCCGAGGGCTTCCCCCGCCGGTACGCCGACTACTCGCCGCTGGACAAGTTCACCGACCTGAACGTCGTCTCCTCGATCGGCGCGTTCATCCTCGGCGCGTCCACGCTGCCCTTCCTGTACAACGTCTGGCGGACCTGGCGGCACGCGCCCAAGGTCACGGTGGACGACCCCTGGGGCTACGGCAACTCCCTGGAGTGGGCCACGTCCTGCCCGCCGCCGCGGCACAACTTCACCATGCTGCCCCGGATCCGCTCCGAGCGGCCGGCCTTCGACCTGAAGAACCCGCACCGGCTCGCGCCGGTCGACCAGCTTGAGGGGACGCGATGAAGGTCCAAGGCTGGCTGTTCCTGCTGAGCGGCATCTTCTTCGCCGCCGTCGACCTGGTCTACTGGTTCTGGTCCAAGGAGCCGACCGGCACCACGGCCCTCGCCATCTCGGTCGGCCTGGCCCTGATGATCGGCTACTACCTGCTGTTCACGGCTCGCCGCATCGGCGAGCAGCCCGAGGACCGCAAGGACGCCGAGATCAGCGACGGCGCCGGCGAGCTCGGGTTCTTCAGCCCGTCGAGCTGGTGGCCGCTGTTCGTCTGCCTGTCGGTGGCGCTGCTGACCGTGGGCTTCATCATCGGCTGGTGGCTGTTCATGGTCGGGGTGGCCGCGGTCCTCATGACCTCGATCGGCTTCGTCTTCCAGTACTACCGGGGGCACTTCTCCCACTGAGGCATCCCGGCCCAGGCACGCCCGGCGCGGGCGGCCGTCGGTTTCCGTCAAGGAACCGTCGGCCGCCCGCGCCGCTTTTTTGCTGGTCGTTTCGCCCCTTTCTCCGAACACCCAGGTACACGACACGCTGTGACCGGGTAATAACTGATAAGGAGTGATCCATCGGAGCGGGGGAGACGTCAGGTGGGACACGTCGAATTCCGGGTGATCGCCGTAGGAACCGGGGCATTGGCCCTGCTGCTGGCCGGTGGGTGTGGCACCTCCGGCAACGAGAAAGGGGGAGGCTCCTCGGGGGGCCGCTCCGACGTGGCCGTGGACGTCTCTCCGGCCAACGGGGCGACTCTGGTACCACCCGAGCTTCCCGTGACCGTGGGTACCGTCAACGGCGCGCTCAGGAGCGTCCAGGTGCGCCCGAGGAGCGGTGAGCCGGTCGCGGGCGTGCTGAGCGCCGACCGCACCCAATGGCGCAGCAGGCGCGCCATGGCGCCGGGGGAGACCTACCAGGTGACCGTCGAGGCCGTGGGGCCCGAGGGCAAGAGCAAGCGGGTCACCAGCGTGTTCTCCACCGTCACGGCCACGCAGGTGTTCGCGCTGGACAAGATCCTGCCCAGCAGGGACGGCACCGGCCTGACCGTCGGCGTCGGCATGCCGATCATGCTGGCCTTCGACAAGCCCATCGCCGACCGGGTCGCGGTGGAGCGCAACCTGCTCGTGCAGAGCTCCAAGCCGGTCGAGGGCGCCTGGCACTGGTGGGACGACAAGACGCTGGCCTTCCGGCCGAAGTCCTGGTGGCCGGAGAACACCAAGGTGAAGCTGGTGGCCCAGCTCGCCGGGGTGCACGGCGGCCCCGGCCTGTACGGGTCACGGGACTACGTCAGGGAGTTCAGCGTCGGCCGGTCCCGGATCAGCCACGCCGACACCACGTCGCACCAGATGACCGTCAAGCACGGCGACCAGGTGGTCCGCACCATCCCGCTCAGCGCGGGGCAGGGCGGCGACTGGAAGTACTACACGACCAACGGCATCCACCTGGCCATGTCCCGTGAGGACGTCACCACGATGACCTCCCCGGGGATCGGGCCCGGCAGCGCCGGCTACTACAGCCTCACGGTGTACGACACCGTCCGGATCTCCGACACCGGCGAGTACGTCCACGGCGCGCCGTGGTCGGTGGGCTCGCAGGGAAACTCCAACGTCAGCCACGGCTGCGTCAACATCAGCCCGTCGAACGCCGAGTGGTTCAAGGACACCACCCTGATCGGCGACCCGATCATCGTCTCGGGCTCGCCGCGGCGCCTGGACCCGACCAACGGCTGGGGGCACTGGCAGGAGACCTGGCCCGAGTGGCTGCGCTGGAGCGGCCTGCGCTCCGGCTTCACCACCGAGGCCCTGGCCGTCACCCCTGCCGACCACGCCTCCGCGAAGGCGGACGAGGCGGCCAAGCAGCAGGAGAAGGACAAGAAGCGGCCGTCCTGAGCAGGGTGGCGCGCGCCGGCCGCTGAGCACGGCGGCTCCCGCCGGGCGAGGAGCACGACGGCGCCGGCCGAGCGAGGAGCACGACGGCGCCCGCCTCGGCGGGCACGAAAGAAGGGCCCGGACGCGGTGTCGCGTCCGGGCCCTTCCTCGTGTCGCGGGTCCGGCGGGCCGGACCCCTGATCTCAGTGGCCGATCGACTTGGTCTCGTCGCCCGCGCCGACCGCGGCGTGCTCGCCGTGGCCGTCGTGGTGGCCGTCGCCGTCCAGCGAGATGGACTCGCTGTCCCTGGCGTACTCCGCGCTCATCTTGGCGCGCAGCCGGCCGATCGGGTTGCGCAGTCCCTTGGGCGGGATGCCGTCGCCGTCCGGGCCCGCCGTGACGGCGGCGATCGGCGCCTTGCCCTTGATGTGCGCGGCGAGGTCCTCGGCCGGCGGGACGTGGACCTCGATGTACTCGCCGTGCGGCAGGCGCTTGATCACGCCCGACTCCACGCCGTGCAGGATCATCGCCTGGTCGCTGCGCTGCAGGCCGAGGCACACGCGGTAGGTGGCGAAGTACGCCAGCGCCGGGCCGAGGAAGATCAGGACCTGTCCGACCCGGGTGGTGGTGTACAGCGCGATGTGGAACGTCGCCGAGATCTCGTCGTTCGCGCCGAGCAGCCACAGGACGCCGTAGAACGTGATCGCCGAGACGCCGATCGCGGTGCGGTGCGGGTTGTTGCGCGGCCGGTCGGCCAGGTGGTGCTCCCGGTTGTCCCCGGTGATCCACCGTTCGGCGAACGGATACAGCGCGAGCCCCGTCATCACCAGCCCCAAGGGCACCAAGGCGGGTATCAGCACGCTCAGCGCCAGGGTGTGCCCGAGGAAGTTGATCTCCCAGGCGGGCATGAGGCGCAGCGAGCCTTCCAGGAAGCCCATGTAGAAGTCGGGCTGCGACCCCGCCGAGATGTCCGCCGGTGTGTACGGCCCGAACAACCAGATCGGGTTGATCTGGGCGAACGTGCCGAGCAGCGCCACCGCGGCGAAGGTGAACAGGAAGAAGGCGCCCGACTTGGCCATGAACGACGGGTAGAACGGCGCGCCGACGACGTTCTCGTTGGTGCGGCCCTTGCCCGGCATCTGGGTGTGCTTCTGCACCCACATCAGGATCAGGTGGGCCGAGATCAGCGCCAGCAGCAGGCCCGGGATCAGCAGGATGTGGATGGTGAAGAACCGCGAGATCACGTCCTCACCTGGATACTCCCCGCCGAAGAGGAGGAACTGCAGGTAGGTTCCGATGATCGGGATCGACAGCAGCACGCCCTGGGTGATCCGCAGTCCGGCGCCGGACAGCAGGTCGTCCGGCAGGGAGTAGCCGGTCAGGCCCTCCAGCAGCGCCAGCGTGAACAGCAGCACGCCGATCAGCCAGTTGAACTCGCGCGGCTTGCGGTAGGCGCCGGTGAAGAACACGCGCAGCATGTGCACCATGAGGCCCGCCACGAACAGCAGCGCCGACCAGTGGTGGATCTGCCGCATCAGCAGGCCGCCGCGCACGTCGAAGCTGATGTGCAGCGACGAGGCGTACGCCTCGGACATCTTCACGCCGACCAGCGGGAGGTAGGAGCCGCTGTACTCGACCTCACCCATGCTGGGCTTGAACCAGAACGTCAGGAACGTCCCGGTGAGCAGCAGGATGATGAAACTGTACAGCGCGATCTCGCCGAGCAGGAACGACCAGTGGTCGGGGAACACCTTGCGCAGGTTGCGCTTGAGGAAGTTGCCCGCGCCGAGGCGGTCGTCGATGTAGCTCGCCGGTCCCGCGATGGCCTTGGGAGGTGCGTCAAGGCTCATGCCTGCCCCCTAGCTTCGGCCTCGGCGTCCCCGCGCTCCCAGAAGCTGGGCCCGACCGGGACGTCGAAGTCGCTCTGTGCGATCAGGTACCCCTCGCCGTCGACGCCGATCGGCAGCTGGGGCAGCGGGCGCGCGGCGGGTCCGAAGATGACCTTCGCCCCGTCGGTCGCGTCGAACGTGGACTGGTGGCACGGGCAGAGGATGTGGTGCGTGGTCTGCTCGTACAGCGCCGCGGGGCAGCCCACGTGCGTACAGATTTTAGAGTACGCAACGATGCTGTCGTGGGTCCAGTTGAGCTTGGTGCCCGCTTTGAGGTCCTCGGGACGGAACTTGATCAGGATCAGCGTGGCCTTGGCCAGGGCGTTCAGATCGTGCTCGTGGCCCTCGGGCACCACCGACAGGATGCCGCCGGGGGAGTTGAAGTCCGCCGCGCGGATCGGCTGGCCGGAGCCCTCCACCAGCAGGCGGGTGCCCTTCTTCCAGACCGTGTGACGCAGCGAGGTGCCCGGCAGCGGGCCCATGTCCTTCAGCAGCACCAGCGGGAGCAGGCCGAGCGGGGCGGCGGCGAGCAGCAGGGTGCGGCGCAGCAGCTTGTACTTGACGAAGCCGCTCTCGTTGGCGCCCTGCAGGAACGTCGCGGCGATCTCCTGGCGCACCGCCGGGCCGGTCGCCATGGTGTGGCGATCCTGGACCAGGGTGTACTTCGGCATGAGCCTGCGGACCCAGACCACCACGCCGATCGCCAGCGCCAGCAGCGCCACCGACAGCGAGCCGCCGAGGGCGAGGTTGGAGATCTGCGTCTTCTCGATCGTGCCGACCTGGAACACCACGTAGGACGCGATGAACGCCGCGGAGGCCAGGAACGCGATCACGAAGATCAGGGCGACGACGCGCTCGGCCTTGCGGGCGCCGCGCTCGTCGGGGAACTGCACGCCCTCGTGGACGACCGGCGGCGTGACCTTGGCGGGTGCGCCCAGCGTGGCCGTGCCCGGCTGGACCGGGGTTCCGATGACACGGTGCGGCACGCGGGCCTCGCCCGCGTCCTGCCCGTTCCCGAGGTCGTTGGGGTGTTCGCTCATTGCTTGACCTGCCGCTTCTTCGCGGTGATCCAGATCGCGGCGAGGACGACGATGCCGAGGCCGGCCGTCCAGATGACCAGGCCCTCCATCACCGGGCCGATGTGGGCGAGGCCGTTGCCGCCCGGATCGGGCTGGGTGCGCAGGCTGGTGATGTAGGCGATCATGTCCCGCTTCTGCTCGGGGGTGATCGTGGTGTCGTTGAAGACCGGCATCGCCTGCGGGCCGGTGACCATGGCCTCGTAGATCTGGGTCGGCGTGGCGGGGTCCAGCGACGGGGCGTGCTTGCCGTAGGTCAGGGCGCCGCCCGCCCCGGCGAAGTTGTGGCACTGGATGCAGTTCGCCCGGAAGAGCTCACCGCCCTTGGCCGGGTCGCCCTTGCTCGGGTCCACCGCCTCGGCCGCCGGCACCACGGGGCCGCCGCCGAGCGACTGCACGTACGCGGCCAGCTGCCGGATGGTCGTCTCGTTGACCCACTCCGGCGGGCGCTTGCGCAGGGCCTGCGGGCCCGGGTTGGCGAACGGCATGCGGCCGCTGGAGACCTGGAAGTCCACCGCTGCGGCGCCCACGCCGATGAGGCTCGGGCCCGACGCGCTGCCCGCCGTGAAGGAGCCCTCGCCGCTCATGCCGTGGCAGCTCGCGCAGTGCGCCGTGAACAGTGCCTTGCCCTCGGCCACGTCGTCCAGCCTGCCGGAGGCGCTCGCCGCGTCGGCCCGGTCGCCGCCGGGCGCGAGCAGGGCGTACGTCCCCCCCAGGAAGCTCAGGGCCAGGAGGAGCACGACGTACCGCGCCAGCGGATGCCGCCTCCGTACGGTGATCGAGTTCACCGAAATCCTCGTTCCGATCATTTGATGATGTAGATGGTCGCGAAGAGGCCGATCCAGACGACGTCGACGAAGTGCCAGTAGTAGGACACGACGATCGCGCTGGTCGCCTGCTCATGGGTGAAGCGCTTCGCGGCGTACGTGCGTCCCAGCATGAACAGGAACGCGATCAGGCCACCGGTCACGTGCAGGCCGTGGAAGCCCGTGGTCAGGTAGAAGACCGAGCCGTAGGCGTTGGAGGACAGCGTCAGGCCCTCTTCCACCAAGGCGTGGTACTCGTACAGCTGCCCTCCGACGAACCATGCGCCCATGAGGAAGCTGATGACGTACCAGAAACGGAGCTTGCCGACCTGACCCTTCTCGGCGGCCCACACACCGAGCTGGCACGTCACACTCGACAGGACCAGGACGATCGTGTTGACCAGCGCGTAGGGGACGTCCAGGTGGACGCCTTCGGGCAGCAACGGCCAGGGCTGCCCATGGCCGAGGGTGACCGACCGGATCGTGAAGTACATCGCGAACAGCGCCGCGAAGAACATGAGCTCGGAAGACAGCCAGACGATCGTCCCCACGCTGACCAGGTTGGGCCGCCGGGACGATGCTGCTGTCGTCGTCGTTACTGCGGATGCTGTCGCCACGCGCAGCATTATTGCGGCTCTCATGGCCGGGTCGCCGCACGACCCCCCGGTTCGGGCACTTCAGGCCCGCCAAACCGGACATATACCCGGATCTTCCCCGACTATGATCGGTCTGGGTTTCCGTCGCCGCGGACCGGTAGCATCCGTGGTGACCATACCTCGTCACCGACCGATAGTGAGCGCGACCGTGAGCAGCATGAGGGTTCTCGTCTACAGCGACGACGCAAGCACCCGTGAGAAGGTGCGGCTGGCGATCGGGCGGCGTCCCGCCGCCGACGTGCCCCTCGTCGAGATCGTGGAGTGCGCCACCCAGCCGGCGGTGCTCAAGCACCTCGACTCCGGCACGATCGACGTGGCCGTGCTGGACGGCGAGGCCGTCCCGGCCGGCGGCATGGGGATCAGCCGCCAGGCCAAGGACGAGGTGTACGACTGCCCGCCGATCTGCCTGATCATCGCGCGGCGGGACGACCGCTGGCTCGCCGACTGGTCGCGCGCCGACGCGGTGGTGGCTCAGCCGCTCGACCCGATGGCGCTGGCCGAGGCCGTGGCCGGCCTGCTGCGGCGCCGTTCGGCCTCCCGCCTCTCCTCTCACTGACCGGAGTCCCCATGGACGCGCGCACCACCTGGCCCGCGCTGCTCACCGCCCTGCTCTCCCGCGAGCACCTCACCGCGGACGAGACCGCGTGGGCGATGGACCAGATCATGTCCGGCGCCGCGACGCCGTCCCAGATCTCCGCGTTCGCCATCGCGCTGCGGGCCAAGGGCGAGACCGTCGCCGAGGTGACCGGCCTGGCGCGCACCATGCTCGACCGCTCGACCCCGCTCACGGTCGAGGGGCCCACGGTCGACGTCGTCGGCACCGGCGGCGACCGCGCCCACACCGTGAACGTCTCCACCATGGCCGCCATCGTCGCGGCGGCGGCCGGGGCGCGGGTCGTCAAGCACGGCAACCGCGCGGCCTCCTCGTCCTGCGGTGCCGCCGACGTGCTGGAGCACCTCGGCGTGGTGCTCGACCTGCCGCCGGAGCTGACCGCGCGCACCGCCGTGGAGGCGGGCATCGCGTTCTGCTTCGCCCCGGTGTACCACCCGGCGCTGCGGTTCGCGGGCCCGACCCGCAAAGAGATCGGCGTGCCCACCGTCTTCAACTTCCTCGGCCCGCTGACCAACCCCGCCCGCCCCACCGCCCAGGCCATCGGCGTCTACGACGCCCGCATGCTCCCCGTCGTCGCCGGCGTCTTCGCCGAGCGCGGCGTCTCGGCCCTGGTCTTCCGCGGCGACGACGGCCTAGACGAGCTGTCCACGGCCACCACCTCCACCGTCTGGATCGTCCGCGACGGCACCGCCGTCGAGACCACCTTCGACCCGGCGGACATCGGCGTCCCCCGCTCGGCCCCCGAGGCCCTGCGCGGCGGCGACGCCGACTTCAACGCCAAGGCCGTCCACGATCTGGTCGGCGGCGAGCAGGGGCCCGTCCGCGACGCCGTCCTGCTCAACGCCGCCGCCGCCCTGGTGGCCCTGGACCCCACGCCGGTCCCGACCTCCGAGGGCCTGGTCACGGCCATGTCCGCCGCCCTGGCCCGGGCCGCCGAGGCCGTGGACTCCGGCCAGGCCAAGGCCACCCTCACCCGCTGGATAGAGATCAGCCGCGCCCACGCCGCGGCGTGAGCCGTCAGTCGGCCTCGGCGAAGCCGATGGAGAAGGCGGCGTCGAGGTCGTGCCTGGAGTAGGTGCGGAACGCGAGGTGGGTCTCGGTCGCCAGGACGCCGGGGACCTTGTTGATGCGCCCCGGGACGATCTCGGCGACCTGCTCGTAGGCGGCGACCCGCACCATGGCCAGCAGGTCGTGGGCACCGGTGATCGAATAGACCTCGCTGACGCCGTCGATCTCGGCGATGGTCTGGGCGACGTCGGGGATGCGGTCGACTTCGGCCTTGATGTGCACGATCGCGGTGACCATTACGTGGCTCTCCTTCGAGTACGGCTCGGCTGAACCCTACCGTCAGCGCAGCGGACGGCCCTCGCGGGTGTTCCGGGCCTCCAGGCCCTGGTAGGCCAGGTCGATGCGCTGCTTCAGCCGTCCGGCTCCCCGGGCGGGCAGGCTGTAAACGCCGTCCACCCGGACCAGCCGCACGCCGGGGGAGTCGAGCCAGCGCAGGATGCACTCGCTCTCCTCGGCCACCGCGGCGGGCAGCGGCCCCGGGCCGGGCACCACGGTCTCGGCGGTGGCCACCAGAGCGTCCACGAACGGCGTGGGGTGCGCCCCCTTCGGCATCACCCCGGCCGCGGTCAGCCGCCCGTGCCGCACCACGTGGATGTCCCAGCCGCCGTCGAACGCGGGGGCGGCGGCGACCATCTCGGGGACGCCGGTCAGCGACCGCAGCCGCTGCATGCGCGCCGCCGTGCGGACGAAGATCGCGAGCCGGTCCCGGTCGACCGCCGCCTCCTCGTACCGCTGCTCGGCCGCCAGCCGTCGCATGCGCGCCTCCAGGGCCGCGAACACCGGCCCGGGATCGTGCTCCATGGCCGCCCGCGCGTCCTCGACGTGCCGCAGGTAGTCGCCGGGGGTCTGCCGCCCCTCGCACGGCGCGCCGCACCGCCCCATCTCGGCCAGCGCGCAGGCCGGCCGCCGGACGCGCTCGGTGATGCGCTCGGTGCACTGGCGCAGCGGCACCGCCTCGTGCAGCGCCTGCCGCGCGTCCTCGGCGCCGCGCGCCGAGGTGAAGGGCCCGAGGTAGGTGGCGCGGTCGGCCTTCACCTCCCGCACGATCGACAGCCGGGGGAACGGCTCGTCGGTGAGCTTGAGCCACACGACCTTCTCGGGGAACCTGGACCGCCGGTTGTACCGCGGCTTGGCCGCCGCGATCAGCCGCAGCTCGCGGACCTCGGCCTCCAGCCCGGTGGCGCAGACGATGGGCCGCACCCGCTCGGCGATGCCGATCATCTCGCGGATCCGCGCCCGGGTCTCGCCCGCCGTGAAGTACGACCGCACCCGCTGCCGGAGGTCGCCGCTCTTGCCGATGTACAGCGCCTCGCCGCGTTCGTCCTCGAAGACGTAGACCCCCGGGGCGCTCGGCACGGACGCCGCCAGGTGGCGCTTGCGCTTCTGCTCGGGCGTGGGCGCCCGCACGAAGCCCTTGAGCTCCTCCAGCGTGCTCACGCCGTACGCCCCGACCCGCTCGATCAGCGCGTGCAGCACGTCGACCGTGGCCTTGGCGTCGGCCAGGGCCCGGTGGCACGGCTCGGTGGAGCTGCGGAACACCCGGGCCAGCGTGGAGAGCTTGCAGTTGGGGACCTCGTCGCGGGTCAGCACCCGCCGGGCGAGGTCGGCGGTGTCCACCACCGGGGCGGTGGGCGGGGGGTAGCCGTTCGCCTGGCAGGAGGCCTTGATGAAGCCGACGTCGAACGGCGCGTTGTGCGCCACCAGCGCGGCCCCGGCCGCGAACTCCAGGAAGGCCGGCAGCACCTGCTCGATGCGCGGCGCGGCCACCACCATGGCGTCGGTGATGCCGGTCAGCACCGTGATGAACGGGGGGATGGGCCGGCCGGGGTCGACCAGGGTGGCGAACTCGCCGATCACCTCGCCGCCGCGGACCTTCACCGCGCCGATCTCGGTGATGGCGTGCTCGGCGTGGGAGCCGCCGGTCGTCTCGAGGTCGAAGACGACGAAGGTGACGTGCTCCAGCGGTGTGCCGAGCTCGTCCAGCGTCCCTTGAACCCCGATCTCCACGAGCATGACCATACGATCGCGGTCCGACAGTTTCTCCGTCCAGGGCGCCGATCCGGCATTCGTGGCGCGATCGCAACCTTCCTCCCGGGGAAGGTCACGCCGTCCCTTGACGGCCCCCTGGCAGGCCGCTGGCGGGTCGCGCATATAGGGGCCGACCATGGACGCGACAGCCGTACCCTTGACGGATAGACATATTGTGAAGGGCCGGTCAGCTAGGGGAAGTCGGATGAGTTCAGCCGGAGAAGGCCTGTCTCGCCCGCTGCCCGAGCAGGTCCGGTTACACGTCGTCGAACTTGCCGCGCAGGTGCTCGGCACCATGCAACCGCCCGCCATCCCCGCGCCGTTGCGCGGCATCGCGCGGTTCGAGCCCCGCAAGCGCGCCCGTCTCGGCAGCGCCCCGATCGCGGCGCAGCTGGAGACCGACAAGGAGTTCCGCGAGATCGTCGCCGAGGCGACCACCGAGGCGTGGCCGGAGCTGGTCGCCGCCCTGGAGGAGGGCAACGTCCCGCCCGCCGCCGAGCCGGTCCTGGTGGCCGCCGCGGCCTACCTCACCCGCCCGCCGGGCTGGCCCGACCTGGTCGAGGCGGCCCGCGCCGACCTGGACAGGGCCGCCGTCGCCGCGGAGGAGACCGCGCAGGAGCAGACCGTCCAAAGGCTGCGCGACGAGCTGGCCGCGCAGAAGACCGCGGCCAAGCAGGAGGCCGACCGTCTGCGCGAGCAGCTGAAGGCCTCGCGCACCGAGGTCGCCGACCTGCGGCGCCGCCTGCACGACGCCAGGGAGCGCGGCAGGCGCGCCGAGGAGCGTGCCGTCGAGGCCGAGGCGCTGGCCGTGGAGGCCAGGGCCACGGTCACGTCGGCCACCGGGGCCGCCGAGTCGGAGCTGCGCAAGCTGCGCGAGCGGCTCGCCGAGGCCGAGCGGCGCCTGCTGGCGGGCCGCCGCGCCGCCCGCGAGGGCCGCAGCATCGAGGACGCCCGCCTGCGCGTCCTGCTGGACAGCCTCCAGGACGCCGCGGCCGGGCTGCGCGCCGAGCTGGGGCTGCCCGTGGCGATCAGCAAGCCCGCCGACTCGGTGGACGCCGTGACGCCCGCCCGGCCGTCGGTGCGCGCCGTCCCCGCCCGCGCCCTCGCCGACGACGACCCCGCGCTGCTCGACCAGCTGCTGGCCATCCCGCACCTCCACCTCATCGTGGACGGCTACAACGTCACCAAGTCCGGCTATCCCGCGCTGACCCTGGTCGACCAGCGGGCGCGGCTGCTGACCGGCCTCGGAGGCCTGGCGGTGCAGAGCCGGGCCGAGGTGACCTGCGTGTTCGACGGCGCCGAGCTGAACGGCCCGGTCCAGGTGTCGGCGCCGCGCGGGGTGCGGGTGCTGTTCAGCGAGCCGGGGGAGATCGCCGACGACCTCATCCGCCAGCTGGTCCGGGCCGAGCCGCCCGGCCGCGCGGTGGCCGTGGTGTCGACCGACCGCGAGGTGGCCGACTCGGTGCGCCGCATGGGCGCCCGTCCGGTCCCCGCGGCGCTGCTGCTGCGCCGTCTCGGCCGGGCCTGACTCCGTTCCTGACAGCGGTTCTGACAACCCCGGTGATGCCCCGGTGGGCCGCGGGGTGCTCCTGGGGCGCCCCTTAATCCCAGATACGGGTGTGAACTGGGGTTGCCCGGCCAAAACATTTCGGGTCTAAAGCTAGAGCGGACCTTACCGTTTCTGTAGGATCACGCCCCAGGTGTCACAGTTGTCGCACTTGAGGAGGCTGGGTTCCCCGTGGCCGTGCGAGGTGTCCGGAGGTTCGGACGCGTACCGGTGACCGGTGTTCTCGTCGCCGCGGTACTGGTGACCCAGGCGGCCGGGGCGGTGGCCGAGCCGAAACCCACCATCGCCCAGACCAAGGCGCGGCTCGCCAAGCTGGACGCCCAGGCGGACAAGGTCGTCGACAAGTACAACGACGCCGGCGAGAAGTACAAGAAGGCCCGCAAGGAGTACAACGCCGTCAACGGCCGCTTCAAGCAGCAGATCGAGCGGGCCGACGAACTGCGGGCCGGCCTGGTGTCGGTCGCGGTGAGCAGCTACCAGTCGGGCGACCTGCTGTCCTGGCCGAACCTCGTCACCACCGGCGACCCCGAGGCGCTGCTGGCGGGCCTCGCCTCCATCGACCAGATGTCGGCGCGGCGCTCGCAGACGCTGACCGAGTACGAGGACGCGATGAGCTCGCTCAAGGGCGAGCGGGACAAGGCCAAGGGCGCCTACGACAAGGCGCTGAAGCTGTTCGAGGACCTTCGCGGGCAGAAGAAGGACGTCGAGAAGCTGGTCGGCGAGCAGGAGCGCCTGCTGCGCAGGCTGAACGCCTTCAACGCGGGCAACCCCAACAGCGCCGGCGTCAAGTACAACGGCCCCGCCTCCGGCAACGCCCGCACCGCCCTCCAGTTCGCCTACGCCCAGATCGGCAAGCCGTACCGCTACGGCGGCACCGGCCCCGGCGCCTGGGACTGCTCCGGCCTCACCCAGAAGTCCTGGGCCGCCGCCGGCGTCAGCCTCCCCCGCACCGCCGCCGGCCAGTACTCCTGGGGCGCCTCCCGGCGCGTCTCCCTGAACGCCCTGCAACCCGGCGACCTGCTGTTCGCCTCCGGCCTCGGCCACGTCGGCATGTACGCCGGCAACGGCCAGATGGTCCACGCCCCTCGCACGGGCGACGTGGTGAAGGTCGTCCCCCTGTCCTCCTACCGGGGTATTTTCGCCGCCGTACGGCCCTGAGCGCCGTCGTAGGGGTCGTGGCGGGGGAGACCTTCCCCTGGCGTTCTCGCGTCGGTCCGGCGCATTCCTGAGCGGTTTCAGTCGCCCGGTGTTTCCTGCCCGCCCGAATCCGTGGCTAGGGGCGGGACTTTATGGCGTCCCGAGGTGAGGGGCCGGCTCGTGGCTCCCCGTCAAGATCGATAACTCCTGTGGCTCGTGTGACTGGTGGGACTCACGGAGGGCTGAGTTGGCTCGTGTGTGAGCCGAATCACATTTGGCGGTAGATGTGGGAGTTAACCAGGCGTTTTCCATTTTGTGATCACTCGTTATGATCTAGAGATATCACTTGGGCTTTGCCAGTTCTTGGGGATCTGTGTAGCTTCTGGGCCGCGGCGAGCACGCCATGCCGTCGCGAGAAAGGCCGGTCGCCGCGGTGACCGGAATCACACACCCATCCATAAGGTCAATGGCTTCGTATGTCCCGCCATAAATGGCACAAGCCGTTGACCAGCCGAATCCGTGCGGCAAGGAGCGCGGAACCGGGGACCCAATAGGCCCTTTAGCGGGCTCTGGGGTGAATCAGTGGTTATTGCCGCTGTAGGGCGACTTCCAAGCCCGAATCCGTCAGCTAACCCGGTAGGCGAAAGTGGAAGAACTGAGGAGCGATCCTGTCCAGCACCATGTCCAACCCCCGCCTGTCGCGCTTCGCTCGCCTCTCCCTCGGGGGTGTCGTCCTCACCGTGACGGCTTCGGCCGGCGCTGTGGCGATCCAGACGACGGCCGGTGCCGCCACGGCGGAACCCGGCGCGGAGCAGGTCATCACGCCCCCCATCACGCTTGCCGCTCCCCCCACGGCGCCGAGGAGCGCCGCACCGGCCTCCGCCGGGAGCACCTCCGGCAAGAAGGCCAAACTGAGCAAGGCCGCCCGGCAGCGGATCAAGGCGGGCACCGCCGTGTCCGTGGCCAAGAAGCAGGTCGGTGACCCCTACCGCTGGGGCGCCAGCGGCCCGAACGCCTTCGACTGCTCGGGGCTGGTCATGTACTCGTGGCGCAAGGCGGGCGTGAAGCTGCCCCGCATCACGGGCAGCCAGTACCGCGCCGTCAAGAAGAAGGTCTCCTGGAAGAACCTCAAGCCGGGCGACCTGATGTTCTTCTCCGGCTTCGGGCACGTCGGCATGTACGTCGGCCACGGCAAGATGATCCACTCCCCGCACAGCGGCACCCGCGTCCAGATCAACAAGCTGAGCTCGTACCGTAAGGCCAGCTTCGTGGGCGCCGTCCGCCCGGGCGCCTGACCTCGGAATACCCTGAGGCGCGCCCTGGGACGTACTCCCTGACCCCGGACGGACCACGTCCGGGGCCGGGGGACGGGACCTCGTCCGTACGAGACCTCGTCCGTGTCGTGCCGGGGGTGAGCGCCTCCAAGGGGCGGGACGGAAGTCGTCCGCGTCCTGTCGCGGGGTGAACCCTCGCCAAGGGATCGGGACGGACACCACCGGTGTCCTGCCCGGCGCGAATCTCCCCGGAGATCGGGCCCCGGTCCCGGCCGCGCGGGGGTGAACCCTTCCGGGGCGAGGGCGTGCCGTCCGGGCCGTGCCCGGGATGAACCCTTCCAGGATCCCGGGCGTACCCCTTCAGGGGACCTCCCCTGAACCGGCAGGGCCCCGGCCACTCCCCACGTGGCCGGGGCCCTGCCTTTTGCTCTTCCGTGCCCGGACGGGGCGGCTCAGGCGTTCAGGGGGCGCGACAGCGCGGACTTGACCTGCCTGGTGGGCTCGTCGGCGAGCACCTCGGACAGGTCGCCGGCGATGGCGAGCATCGTCTGCTCGGCCACGTCCGCCGCGCTGATCTTGGGCGCGTCGGTCCACGCGCTCAGATCGGTGTCCACGAACCCCGAGTGCACCCCGACGACCAGCGTGCCCTGCTCGCGCAGGACCTGGCGCAGCGAGTCGGTCAGCGACCACTGCGCGGCCTTGGACGCCGCGTAGCCCGGCGCCACGGGCATCGCGGCCCAGGACGCCAGCGACAGCATGCTCACCAGGGCCCCGCCGCCGTTGCGGGCCAGCACGGGGGCGAACGCCCTGGCGACGGCCCAGGTGCCGAGGTAGTTGACCTCCATGGCCTGGCGGGCGCCGTCGAAGTCCCCCTCCAGCAACCTCGACGTCGTTCCCCCTACGCCCGCGTTGTTGATCACGATGGTGGCGTCCCCCGCCGTGACGGCCGCCGCCGCCACCTCGTCCGGCCTGGTGACGTCCAGCCGCAGCGGGATGAGATCCGGATCGGTGACCTTGCCGGGATCCCGCGCCCCCGCGTAGACCCTGGCGGCCCCGTGCTCCAGCAACGCCCGCGCGAACGCGTACCCGATCCCCCGGTTGGCCCCGGTCACGACGGCCACCGCTCCCTTGATGTCCATGTCCCGTCCCCCTCACTGCGGGCCGCCCGTGCGGGGGCGGGCCACGCCGATGAATGCAACGGTTCCCAGGGTAGGGGTCTGGATATAGTTTTACAACTCAGGAGGCGATTCGGGCGAAGGGGGGACCATGAGCACATCCGTGTCGGGCACCTCGCGGCCGTCGCCGTCCACGAATCCGACGTACACGGTTCGCGCGTTCTCCCGCGTCCTGCGCAGCATCGACGGGCCGGCCGGCCGCGGCCGGTGGACGTCGCCCCACTGCTGCAACGAGGCCAGCACCACCCGGAGGTCCCGCCCCGCCCGCGTGAGGTGGTAACTCTCCCGGTGCCTGCTCCCCGGCTCCTGGTACGCCCGGGTCCGCAGGACCCCGGCCTCGACCAGCGTCTTCAGCCGGGCGCTCAGCAGGTTCGGCGCGATCCCCAGCGCCCCCCGTATCTCCGCGAACCGATGCCGTCCGGCGAAGATCTCTCGCAGCACCAGGAACGTCCACCGTTCCCCGAGCACCTGCAGACTCCGCTCGATCGAGCACGCCGGCTCATCCGCCCCCTGCGAGTCCTTGGGAAGGTCGCTCACCGTTCATCCCTTTCGAAGCCCCACCCTGACTACTCTACTTACACTCAGCCCGGCCGAGCGTCCTCCCGGCAGGCGTTCACGCTGCCGCCAGGGGGCAGACGGTAGATTGCCACCATGCGCGTCGTCTGGCTGTGGGCCGTGGGGGCCGGGCTGCTGGTCGCGCTGACCGGGCCTCCGGGGTCGCCCGGTCCCTCCGCGGCGTCGTCCCGTCCCGCGGTGACGGCCGGACGGCCGGACCTGTGGCACGGCGCCCGGACCGTACGGAACGGCGGGGCCGTCGTGGCGGGCCGCCCCGAGAACGGCCTGGACCTGACGGACATCGCCCGCCGCGCCGCCCGCGCCGCCCGCATCGTCGCCCGCGTCGCCGGCCCCGTGCGCCCGGTGATCCTCGTCCCCGCCACCACCGCCGACGCCGCGGCCCTGGCCGCCCCCGCCTCCGTCGCCGGCATGGCGGCCCTGGCGGCCCCCGGCCACGTGATCGTCGAGCCCCGCGCCTTCGCCCTCCTCACCGAGGCAGGGCGGGACGTCGTCCTGGCCCACGAACTGACCCACGTCGCCACCGGCGCCGCGACCGACGCCCGCACCCCGAAGTGGCTCATCGAGGGCTTCGCCGACTACATCGGCTACCTCAACGCGGACATCCCCGTACGGGCCGCCGCCGCGGAACTGGCCACGGAGATCCGTGCCGGCCGCCTCCCCGTCACACTCCCCGAGCCGGACGCCTTCATCACCCCCGCCTCGGGCGACTCCGGCCAGGCCCGGGTCGCCCGCGCGTACGAGGAGGCGTGGCTGGCCTGCCGGTACATCGCCGGCCGGTACGGCGAGCACCGGCTGGTGGCGCTCTACCGCGCCGCGGGCCGCGACCCCCTGGACACGGCACTCACCGAGACACTCGGCCTGACCCGCGACCGTTTCGTAGCGGCCTGGCGCGCGTACCTCCGCACGGAGCTGTCGTGACCGCGAGGCGGGACGCCGGGACCGTCCCGGGGGTGGTTCGCGGCGGTTCGGCGGGGATGCCCGCGCGCCGAGCCGCCGTGATCGCGTGGCGGGAGGCTCCGGCCGTCCCGGCGCGGTCTCCGGGTGGTCCGGCGGGTGTGCCTTCGCGTGGGGCCGTCGTGATCGCGCCGTGACCGCCGATGGGCGGCAGCCGGGGCCGGTCAGGACGCTCATCGTGACCAACGACTTCCCGCCGCGGGCGGGTGGCATCCAGGCGTTCGTGCACGCGCTCGCCACCCGGCGCCCGCCCGGCTCGGTCGTGGTGTACGCGCCCCGCTGGGCGGGGTGCGACGAGTTCGACGCCCGGCAGCCGTACCCCGTGGTGCGCCATCCCACGTCGCTGATGCTGCCGCTGCCGGGTGTGGCCCGGCGGGCCGCCGCCCTGGTACGCCGCCACGGGTGCGACACCGTGGTCTTCGGGGCCGCGGCCCCGCTCGGCCTGCTCGCCCCCGCGATGCGCGCGGCCGGGGCACGGCGGGTGGTCATGCTCACCCACGGCCACGAGGCCGCCTGGGCGGGTGTGGCCCCGGCGCGTGCCCTGCTGGCCAGGATCGGCGCCCACGCCGACGCGATCACCTACCTCGGCGACTACACGAGGGAACGCCTGGCCCGTGTCATCCCTCCCTCCCGCCTGGTGCGCCTGGCCCCCGGCGTGGACACCACGGTGTTCCGTCCCGGCGCGGGCGGCGCCGAGGTCCGCCTGGCCCTCGGCATCGGCGACCGTCCGGTCGTCGTCTGCGTCTCCCGCCTGGTCCCGCGCAAGGGCCAGGACACCCTCGTCCGCTGCTGGCCGCGGGTCCTGCGCGCGGTCCCGGACGCCGTCCTGCTCCTGGTCGGCGGCGGCCCCTACCGCCGCGCCCTGGAGCGGTCCGTGGCCGCCCGCTCCCTGACCGGCTCGGTGATCGTGGCCGGCCCCGTCCCGTGGAGCAGCCTCCCCGCCTACTACGACGCGGGCGACGTCTTCGCCATGCCCTGCCGCACGAGGTTCGGCGGCATGGACGTCGAGGGCCTCGGCATCGTCTACCTGGAGGCCGCCGCCACCGCCCTCCCCGTCGTGGCCGGCGCCTCCGGCGGCGCCCCCGACGCCGTCCGCCACGGCGAGACCGGCCTCGTCGTCGACGGCACCCGCCCGAAGGAGGTCGCCGCCGCCCTGACGTCCCTGCTCACCGACCCCGCCCGCGCCCGCGCCATGGGCGAACGAGGCAGGGCCTGGATCACCGGCGAATGGCACTGGAACCTCGTCGCGGACCGCTTCGCCGCCCTCCTCGGCCCACCGGAGTCCACCACCGTGGAAACCCACTCCTGAGCCGCCGAGACTCGGGACCCGCTCAGGCTCGTCCACCCACGAGACTCGCTGGGGAGCCGCCGGGACTCAGGACCCGCGTACGGCCACGGCCAGGTACAGGTCGTCCCCGTCGTGGAACCCGGTGAGCCCCCACCCCGCGTCCCGCAGCAACGGCTCCAGGTTGGCTCGCTCCCGCACGTCCCCGGCGGTGAGGACGCGTCCCCGCCGCGCGGCGAGCACCGCGCGCCCCACCGGGTGGAACAGCGCCAGCCGCCCCCCGGCGACCGTGACCCGGGCCAGCTCGGCGAGCACCGCCCGCGGATCGGGGAGATGGGAGATCAGCCCGGCCGCCAGCACGCCGTCCACCGCCCCGTCGCCCAGCGGCAGGAGCGCGACGTCGGCCACCACCAGCAGCCCGAGCTCCCCACGCCCCCGATCACGGGCGGACCGCACCATCTCGGGTGTGACGTCGACCCCGACGACCCGCCCGCCCGGCCCCACGGCCGCCCGCAACGGCGCGAACGCCCTCCCGGTGCCGCACCCCGCGTCCAGCACCGCCGCCCCGGGCCGCAATCCGAGCCGTTCCACCGCCGCCGCGAAGGCGGGGCCGTCGCCGGGGAACCTCTCGTCCCAGTCCGCCGCCCGCGCCGCGAAGAACTCCCGCGTCCCGGGCTCGGCCGTTCCGTGATCCTCCATGCCCGCAGTCCTTTCGCAGAGCCGGGAAGCACCCGTGTCACGAGTCGCGCACCGGCGAGACGCCCGGCGGGATATGCCGTCATCCTTTCACCAGGCCCCCGGTGGAAGGCGGACGATGGTCATCGACGAGCGGGACGAGGTGTTCGCCGAACTCGTCGGCGACGTGCTGGACGAGAGCGAACTCACGGCGGCCATGGCCAGGACACAGGCCCCGTCGTCGGCGGACCTCCGGGCGAGGGCGTGGGCGCGGCGGGACATGCTGCTGGGACACGCGCGGGCCGCGGAGGAGGAGTACCGGGAGGCCGTCGACGGGGTGAGGCGCATGGAGGGCACCCGCCGCCTGGCGCTGTGGGTCGCCTGGATCGGTGGGGCGTTCTCCCTGCTGATCGCGCTGGCCGCCAGCGTCGTGGAGGCGTGGGACAGCGACCTCAACAAGGCTCTGACCGAGCGCCGCCCGCTCTCCGCCGTCACCGTCCTCAGCGGCGCCGCCGGCCTCTTCTTCGCCATGGTCTTCATGGCCGCGCTGGTGGCCACCGTGACCTTCCACCTCTACCGGCTTTCACGCGGCGTGCGCGCGAAGGAGGCGCCCGCCCTGGCGCGGCGATATTCCGGAACCGTCCTCGCGGCGGTCGTGACGGCCGCGCTCCTGGTGAACGTCGGCGCCTCCCGGAGCGGCGTCCTCACCTGGCAGCTCGTGCAGGGCCGCGCGGCGGGGGAGCATGACCGCTACGACTGGGGCTTCCCGGCCGGGCTCGCCGTGGCTCTCCTGTTCGTCCTGCCGTACCTGCTGCTCGTCCGGGTCTCCGGCGGCGCGGGGGTCCGCGTGTGGCGAGCGGGATTCCTGGACGCGGACCGCGCGGCCGTCGACCGGTCGCGGGCCGCCTGGCGGGACGCGCTGTCCGAGGCCCTGCGCGGGTTCCTGCGCGCGGAGATCGGCGCGTACGTCGACCGCCGGTACGCCATGACGCTGGAACTCGACGACGCGCCCGGTCTGCGGCAGGTGCGCGGACTCGGTTTCCACGTCTCCACCGCCGCCGAGGAGACGCTGCTGGTGGTGGCCGGCGGCATGGACGGCGGGAGCATCGCGCTGTCCGGCCCGCGCGGCGTAGGCAAGACCGACCTGCTGCACGCGTTCTGCCTGGACGGCACCGACCGGCTGGGCCTGGTGATGGCCGCCCCGGTCGTGTACGAACGGCGCGAGTTCATGCTAGGCCTGTTCGCGGAGCTCTGCCGCCTCGCGATCTCCAGCGAACTGGCGGCCGGGACGCAGGCCGCCGGGCACCTGCAGTGGATCCAGTACCTGCAGACCCGCACCGACGAGTCGGGTGTCGCCGCCGGCTGGGGCCCCTTCGGCGTCTCGGCCAAGCGCGGAGCCAGCCACACCCGCCAGCCGCTCACCTACCTGGAGATCGTCGACACCCTGAAGGCCTTCCTCACCGAGATCGCGAGCGAACTGACCACCGGGAAGCTCCACCCCCGCGGCCTGGTCGTCGGCATCGACGAACTCGACCGCATCGACCCCGCCCACCGCGCCCGCGACTTCATCAACGAACTCAAGGTCGTCTTCGACGTCCCCTGCTGCCTGTTCCTGCTGTCCATCTCCGACGAGGCGTTACGCGAGGCCGACCTGGCCCCGGTCGGCCACCGCGACGTCTTCGACAGCGCCATCGACGAGATCATCAGGGTCCACCCCCTCGACCTCGCCACGGCGACCCGCCTCCTGGACACCAGAGCGGTAGGCATCCCCGCCCCCTTCACCGCCCTCTTCCACTCCCTCTCCGGCGGCATGCCCCGAGACCTCCTCCGCACCGCCCGAGCCGCCGCCGCCCTGGTGACCGCCGGCCGCCCCGGCCCCCTCCAGGAGATCACCCGAGCCCTCCTGGCACGTGAGGCGGCCCGCCTGGTGAACGACCACGACGCTCCCTCAAGCGTCCGCCACGTGTTCCTCCGCACCCTGGAGGAGATCTTCACCCACACCCTGACCAAGGATCACGTCCTCAAGGCCTCCGACCCCTCGTTCGAGGGCTCCTTCGACACCCTGGCCCGCACCCGCCGGGACATAGGCGTCGCCGACGACCGGGCGGCCCGCGCCCTGGGGGAGATAAGACGTGCCTGGGGCCTGCCGGAGGGGGCTTCCGGTCAGTGGTAGAGGGCCTCGATGTCCTTGTCGAAGTCGCGGGCGACCAGGTTGCGCTTGACCTTCAGTGAGGGGGTCAGGTGGCCGCTCTCCTCGGTGAAGTCGGTGTCGAGGATGACGAACTTCTTGACCTCTTCGGCCTTGGAGACCTGCTTGTTGGAGTCCGTCACGGCGGACTGGACGGCCTCCACGATGGCGGGGTCGGTGCGGAGTTCCGCGAGGGTGGCGGTCTCGCGGTCGTTCGCTTCCTTCCACTGGTCCAGGGCCTCGGGGTCGAGGGTGATCAGGGCGGCTACGAAGGGGCGGTCGTCGCCGATGACCATGGCCTGGCTCACCAGGGGGTGGGCGCGGATGCGGTCCTCCAGGGGGCCGGGGGCCACGTTCTTGCCGCCGGCGGTGACGATGATCTCTTTCTTGCGGCCGGTGATGCGGACGTAGCCGTCCTCGTCGACCTCGCCCACGTCGCCGGTGTGGAACCAGCCGGACTCGTCGATGGCCTCGGCGGTGGCGGCGGGGTTGTTCCAGTAGCTCTCGAAGACGTGGCGGCCCTTGACGAGGATCTCGCCGTCCTCGGCCACGGCCACGGTGACGCCGGGGAGGGGCTTGCCCACGGTGCCGATCTTGTTGGCGCCGGGGATGTTGACGGTGGAGGGGGCGGAGGTCTCGGTCAGTCCCCAGCCCTCGAAGATCTCGATGCCGGCGCCGCGGAAGAAGTGGCCGAGGCGCTCGCCCAGGGCGGAGCCGCCGGACACCGCGTGGCTGAGGCGGCCGCCGGTGGCGGCGCGCAGCTTGCCGTAGACGAGGCGGTCGAACAGGGCGCGGCGCGTACGCAGGCCGAAGCCGGCGCCGCCGTCGCCCTCGGAGCGGCTCCAGGCGCCGGCGGCGTCCACGGCGGCGTGGAAGATGCGGCTCTTGGCGCCGCCCCCGGCCGCGGCGCGCTGCTCGGCGCCGTTGTAGACCTTCTCGAAGACGCGCGGCACGCCGAGCAGGAACGTGGGGCGGAACGACTGAAGGTCGGGCGCGACGTTCTTCATGTTGGGCGTGTGGGCCAGCACGGCGCCGCTCTCGATCAGCACGATCTCGATGAGCCGGGCGAAGCTGTGCGCCAGCGGCAGGAACAGCAGCGCCGCGGGGTCCTTCACCTGGAACAGCGTGTCCAGCGGCCCGGCGATGACGTTGCGGGCGGTGAACAGCAGGTTGTCGTGGCTGAGGCAGCAGCCCTTGGGGCGGCCGGTCGTGCCGGAGGTGTAGATGATGGTGGCGAGGTCGCGCCCGCTCCTGGCGTGCCGCCGCTCCTTGAGGGTCTCCTCGGGCACGTCGGCGCCGTGGGCGCTCAGCTCGCTGAGCGCGCCGCGGTCGAGGCACCACACCGAGGGCTTGGCGTCGATGCCGGCGAGGGCGGTCCCGAGGGTGGCCTCGTGCGCCTCGGTCTCGACGATGACGCCCTTGGCGCCGCTGTCGGAGACGATCCAGGCCACCTGTTCGGCCGACGAGGTCTCGTACACCGGGACGCCGACCGCGCCGGCGGCCCAGATGGCGTAGTCGGCGACCGTCCACTCGTAGCGGGTGCGGGACATCAGGGCGACACGGTCGCCCGGCTCCACGCCGGAGGCGATCAGCCCGCGGGCGACCGCCGCGACCTGGTCGCGGAACTCGCCGGCGGTGACCGGCGTCCAGCCGTCACCGGTCTGGCGCTTGATCACGACGGTGCCGGGGCTCTGCTCGCCGCGCTCGAACACGACGTCGGCGCAGTTGGCGGATGCGGGTACGTCCACCAGCATGGGAACGCTGTACTCGCGCACGTTCACTCCTCCGGATGCGCACGAAGGCTGTCCTTCAGCGGGGTTTCCCGGGACGCTATCGCGTTAAGTTACGTGCCGGTAGACCCGTCACCGAGCCTTTATCCAACCGAAAATCCACGCTATCAGGGTCATCTACCCCTGAATGACCACGTTGAGTCCGCGATCACGCACGGCTCTCCATGATCTCTCCATGGTTTCCTCCGGGTAATACGATGACCGTCATGCGGGTCCATGTCGTCAGCGACGTCCACGGCCGCGCGGACGCCCTCGCCCGCGCCGGCGACGGGGCCGACGCCCTCGTCTGCCTCGGCGACCTGCTGCTGTTCGTCGACTACGACGACCACTCCCAGGGCATCTTCCCCGAGCTGTTCGGCGCCGAGCAGGCCACCCGGTTCATCGGCCTGCGCACCGAGGGCCGCTTCGAGGAGGCCAGGGCGCTGTCCGCCGAGCTGTGGGCCACCCTCGGCGGCGAGCCTCGCGAGCACATCGAGCGCACGGTCCGCGCGCAGTACGCCCGCATCTTCGCCGCCATGCCCACCCCCGCCTACCTGACGTACGGCAACGTCGACCTGCCCGCGCTGTGGCCGGAGTTCACCAGGGACGGCCACCACGTCCTGGACGGCCAGACGGCCGAGATCGGCGGCCTGACCTTCGGTTTCGTCGGCGGCGGGCTGCGCACCCGGTACCGTACCCCGAACGAGGTCAGCGACGAGGAGTTCGCCGGCAAGGTCGAGGCGGTCGGCGCGGTGGACGTGCTGTGCTGCCACATCCCGCCCGCGGTGCCCGGCCTGCTGTACGACGTGGTGGCCCGCCGGTTCGAGCGGGGGAGCGAGGCCACCCTGGAGGCGATCAGGCGCACCCAGCCCCGCTACGCCCTGTTCGGCCACGTCCACCAGCCGCTGGCCGCCCGCACCCGGATCGGCCGCACCGAATGCGTCAACGTCGGCCATTTCCGCGGCAGGGGCCGCCCGTTCGCCCTCGATCTGTGACACCTCACACCCCGGGGGCACGACCTTTGCGAAGATCGGCCCTCCGGCGTTCATGCGATGACCGCGAACGAGTACGGTAAGCCCATGGCTGAGCGCACCACGTCGAGCATCACGATCGCCGCCGGCCCGTCGAGCGTCACGGAGGTGATCGCCGACTTCGCCTCCTATCCCGAGTGGGCCGGGCAGGTGAAGTCCGCCCAGGTGCTGACCACCGGCGACGACGGCAGGCCCGAGACGGTCCGTTTCGTCCTTGACGCCGGGGTGATCAGCGACCAGTACACCCTCGGTTACCGCTGGACCGGCGACGAGGCCGTCGACTGGCACATCGTCCAGCCCGGCACGATGGTCGCCGCGCTCACCGGCAGCTACCGGCTCGTCCCCGCGGGCGACGGCACCACGGTGACCTACGAGCTGTCGGTCGACCTCAAGGTCCCGATGATCGGCATGATCAAGCGCAAGGCCGAGAAGGTCATCGTGGACACCGCGCTCAAGGGACTCAAGAAGCGCGTCGAGGGCCGATGAGCGAGAGCCCGCGGGTCCTGCTGTTCACGGGCAAGGGAGGAGTGGGCAAGACGACCGTCGCCGCCGCGACCGCGACGCTCGCCGCCCGCCGGGACCGCAAGACCCTCGTGGTCTCCACCGACACCGCCCACTCCCTGGCCGACGCCCTCGGCGTGACCGGCGGCGCCGAGCCCGTGCAGGCCGCCCCCGGCCTGTACCTCCAGCAGGTCGACACCCAGCGTGCCCTGGAGCGCCACTGGGGAGAGCTGCAGCGGTACGCCCGCGGCGTGCTCGCCGAGCTGGGCCTGGACGCGATCACCGCCGAGGAGCTCACGGTCCTGCCGGGCGCCGAAGAGGTCATCGCCCTGCTGGAACTGCGCGACCAGGCCGACACCGGCCGCTGGGACGTGATCGTCGTCGACTGCGCCCCCACCGCCGAGACCCTGCGCCTGCTCGCCCTGCCCGAGGCCCTCGACTGGCACATCGCCCGCCTGCTGCCCGCCGGCCGCAGGCTGATGCGGGCGCTGGCCCCGGTGATCCGCCACGTGGCCCGGGTCAGCGTGCCCGAGGACTCCGTGGTCGGCGCGGGGGAGCGGCTGCACGCCGGCCTGATGGGCGTGCGCGACCTTCTCGCCGGCCCGCACGCCTCGGTGCGCCTCGTGCTCACCCCCGAGGCCGTCGTGGTGGCCGAGGCCCGCCGCACCTATACCTCCCTCAGCCTGTACGGCTACCGCGTCGACACCGTGATCGCCAACCGCGTGTTCCCCGACGGCGGCTCGGACGAGTGGCGGCGCGGCTGGGTCGAGGCCCAGGCACGCCACCTGGCGGCGGTGCGCGAGTCGTTCGCGCCGCTGCCGGTGCGCACCGTGCCGTACCTCCCCGCCGAGCCGGTCGGCGCCGAGGCCCTCGCCGCCCTCGGCGAGCAGCTGTACGGCGCCGACGACCCCTTCGCCCCGCCCACCGGCGAACCCCCGCTGACCATCAGCGCCGAGGGCGACGTCCACGAGTTGTCCCTGGCCCTGCCGCTGGCGGACAAACAGGATGTCGATCTGGCCAGGAAGGGCGACGAGCTGATCGTCACCGCCGGGTCCTACCGCCGTGTCCTGGCCCTTCCCGCGGCGCTCGCCCGCCGATCGGTGACCGACGCGGCGCTCCGCGACGGCCGCCTCCGGGTACGGTTCCAGGCAGGAGGGGCCCATGACCGAGATGCATGACAACAGCGAGATCCACGACGACGAGAGCGGCGACGCCCGCCCGGCGGGCGTACGCAGGCCGGAGAACCGCCCGGCCGGCGCCCGGCGGCCGGAGAACCGCGTCCGTCGTCCGCAGGCACCGGGGGAGAACGACCCCCTGGGCGGCGCCGTCGACGAGGCGCGCAGGTTCTTCGACTCCATCCAGCGGCGCATCGGCCGCGAGATCGGCAAGGGAGTCGTGCAGGGCGGCGTGACCGGCCTCGGCCAGAGCCTGGGGCAGACCTTCGGGCGCTCCGGCGGTGGCGGCGGCGACGTGTGGAGCGAGGCCGTGGCGGTGCGCCACGACGAGGAGTACATCTGCCGCGCCTGCCCCGTGTGCCGGTTGAAGGCCGCGCGGCGCGACGCCGGGCTGGATGTCACCGACCATCTGATCGCCGCGGGAGGCGAGCTTTTCGCCGCGGTCCGCCAGGCGGTCGAGGCGGTGTCGCGGCCGTCCGAGCCGAAGCCCCCCGGCGACACTGACACCCGGGTTCAGCACATCGATCTCGGCTGAGCGGCCGGCGGCCCGGGGAGAAGGGATGAGAAATGGCGCTGACGATCGGCGTTGACGTCGGAGGCACGAAGATCGCCGTCGGGGTCGTGGACGAGGGGGGCCACATCGTGGAGAACCTCCTGCGGCCCACCCCGGCGGACAGCCCCGACCAGGTCGCCGACACGATCTCCGAGGCGGTGCTCGAGCTGGCCGGCCGGCACGACGTCGAGGCCGTCGGCCTCGGCGCGGCGGGGTTCGTGGACGAGACCCGATCGATCGTCAGGTTCGCCCCCAACCTCGCCTGGCGCGAGGAGCCGCTGCAGAAGAAGGTCGCCGAGCGGGTCAACCTCCCGGTCGTCGTGGAGAACGACGCCAACGCGATGGCCTGGGGCGAGTACCGCTTCGGCGCCGGGCGCGGCGAGAGCCACGTGGTGTGCGTGACCGTCGGCACCGGCATCGGCGGCGGCATCGTGCTCGGCGGCGTGCTGTACCGCGGCCGGTGGGGCATGGGGGCCGAGCTCGGCCACATGCAGGTGATGCCGGGCGGGCGGCTGTGCGGCTGCGGCAACCTCGGCTGCTGGGAGCAGTACGCCAGCGGCAACGCGCTGGTGCACGAGGCCCGCACCATGGCCGCCGCCGACCCAGGCCGCGCGGCGCTCATGCTGCGCCTGGCGGGCGGCTCGGTGTCCGACATCGAGGGCGAGCACGTCACCCAGGCCGCGCACGAGGGCGACGAGTGCGCCCTCACGGCGTTCACCACCATGGCCGAGTGGCTCGGCCAGGGCATGGCCGACATGGCCGCCGTGCTCGACCCGGGGTGCTTCATCCTCGGCGGCGGCGTGTCCCGGGCCGCCGACCTGTGGATCGACCACACCAGGGTCGCGTTCCTGCGCGCGCTGACGGCCCGCGAGCACCGCCCGCACGCCGACATCCGCCCCGCCGAGCTCGGCCCGGCCGCGGGCCTGGTCGGCGCGGCCGACCTGGCCAGGCACCCCTGACCGGTTCCTCCGGGGTCCGGGCACCATGGTGATCAGGGTCGGCACCTACAACGTGCGGTCGATGTACGACGACAACGCCGCGCTGACGCGGGTGATCCGTGCCATGGCGCCGGACGTGCTGTGCGTGCAGGAGGCCCCGCGGCTGGCGGGCTGGCGGCGCAAGCGCGCCCGCCTGGCCGCGGCGGCGGGGCTGCGGCTGGTGAGCGGGCGCCGGTTCGGCGGGGTCGCGGTGCTCGCCGCGCCGGACGTCCGGGTGCTGCACGCCGAGAGCCACCTGCTGCGGGCGTTCACCGGGCTGGAGCGGCGCGGGGTGGCGATCGCGGTGGTCGAGCGGGGCGACGTCCGGCTCACCGTCGCCTCGGTCCACCTGGACCTGTCCGCCCCGGCCCGGCTCAGCCACGCCGCCGAGATCATGTTCCTGGCCGGGCGGGCCGCGGAGCGGTTCGCGGCGCCGCTGGTGCTCGCGGGCGACGTCAACGAGCAGCCGGGCGGCGCCACGTGGCGCTACCTGACCCGGAAGCTCATCGACTGCTACCCGCTGGCGCCGCGCGGCGACGGCCTGACCTTCAGCGCGCGGAGCCCCGGCCGCCGCCTGGACGCGGTGTTCGCGGCGCCGGTCCTGCGGGTGCGCTCCTGCGGCGGCGTGGACGCCGTCGCGGCCGACCTGACCGCGGCCACCGACCACCTCCCGGTGGTGGCCGAGCTCCTGGCGGGCTGAGCGGGGCACGAGACGGGACGGCCGGACGCGAGGCGCGCCGAGCGGGCGCCGGGCCGTCCCGGTGTCCGGGCGGCGGGACGCGGGTGTGTCGCGGGGTTCCGGGATGGGTGCGGTCCGGTGACCGTTCGGCCAACACTGCGGATACTTCACGCGGAGCTGACGGCGGCGCACGTACGATTTCCTCATGTCCCGCCGCCTGCCGCGGCGCGCCTTGTCGTTGTGCGTCCTGCTGGCCGCGGTGGCCGGCCCTTCCCTGCGCGCGACGGCCGCCGCGCACGCACACGCCGATCCCGGTCGCCCGCACGCCGACCGGAGCACCGCCGCGGGGCTGGTCCAGGAGTCGGCCACCGCGCGGCTGCGCACCGACGGCTCCCTCTCGGACGTCGCCGGGCTGTCCGCGTCCGACATCTGGGCCGTCGGCCAGCAGGACGTGTGGGAGGCCTGGCAGAACCGCAGCGTGATCACCCACTGGGACGGCGGCGCCTGGGCCGAGGCGAGCATCCGTAACGACCCCTCCGGCGCCGGCCACCTGCGCTCGGTCGCGGCCGTCTCGCCGCGCGAGATCTGGGCCGTGGGCGACGGCCACGACGGTCTGCCGTACGTCGTGCGCGGCGACGGCTCGGTGTTCGACCGGGTCAGCGTGCCGCAGTTCGGCTCCGGCGACTGGCTCGGCGGGGTCGCCGCCGTGCAGGGCCGCGCGGTGACCGTCGGCAGCCGGGGCCGCAAGCCGCTGATCGCCACCGCCACCGCCAAGGGCTGGACCATCGCCAAGATCAAGAGCAGGAGCAAGGGCGCGCTGTACGGCGTGGTGGTGACGCAGAAGGGCGACGGCTGGGCGGTGGGCGACAACGAGTCCAAGCCGCTGATCATGCGGTCGTCCGGGGGGAGCTGGAAGCCCGTCGCGGTGCCCTCGGTCGAGGGGGGCTACCTGCGCGACGTGTACCTCGACGGGCCGCGCAAGGCGGTCGCCGTGGGCGGGGTCTACCAGGGCGAGGGCCGCATCTCCCCGCTGGTGCTGGAGTGGAACGGCCGGCGGTGGAGCCGCGCCGAGGTCCCCGACCGGCAGGCCGAGCTGTACGGCGTCACCGGGGACGGCAAGGGCCACTTCTGGATCTCCGGCTTCGATCCCGACCGCCCCGACGAGGCGTTCCTGCTGCGCGGCGACGGCCGCAAGTGGAAGGTGGTGCGCGGCGAGGCGTCGGCCCGGCCGCGCACGGTGCGGCTGCAGGCGGTGACCCACGTCGGCGACCTCACCCTTGCGGTCGGGCACGTGGTCGACGAGCAGGACCGCTACACCGACGTGGTCGAGCGGTTCCAGCCGGGCGCCTCCCCGTCGGGCGACGCCACAGGCACCGGCGGCGACGGAGGCCGCGCCCCGGCCGAGAAGTGACCGGTCAGACGATGGCGCCGTCGTCCCAGCCGGAGTCCGGTGGCGGCCCGTCGCCCATCCGCACGATCAGCGCGACGAAGCCGCCGATGAACGCCGCGATGGCCGAGAAGAGGATCCAGCCGTCCATCGGCCAGGACAGCAGCGCGGCGAGCAGCAGGTAGGCCGGGCCGCCGAACAGCGCCAACCAGGCGATCTTGGTGCCGGCGTCCATCTTGGGCAGCGGCGGGGGAGGCGGCGGCACGTAGTGCTCCGCCTCGTCGTCGGGGTCGTCCCGCTCGCCGGCCGGCGCCGGCCGTTCGTCCTCGCGGACGTCCGCCACGGTGGCCGTCTCCGGCGCCGTGGGGCCGTCCACGGGAACGTTCTCGCGGTCCGGCCAGGGCTGGACGGCCGCGGTCGTTTCCGCGCTCTGGTTGAAGGAGGCGACGATCTGACGCCAGACCTCGTCCTCATCGCTCTGCGGCGTCACCGGTCACTTCGATTCGTTCCTCTGCTCACGATGGCGAGCTCGCCGGGATCGGTCAGTCTCTCTGCAAGGGTACCGAGGCGTGCGTTCTGATGAAGTCGAGGCTTCCCTCGAAGATGGCGGGCGCATCGTTGTCGAGCGTCGCCACGTGGTAGCTGTCCAGGCATTCCCGGACCGTCAGGTTGTCCCCGAGGGTGGCCCGCAGCAGCGCGACGCTCGCGGGTTTCACGACGTGGTCCTCGGGGCTGTGGTAGACGAGCACCGGCTGCGTGACCCGGCCCAGTTCGGACCGCACCAGCGCCCACAGCCGGGGCAGGGTGGCCGCCGCCCGGACCGGCGTGCGGGTGTAGCCGACCTCGGTGACCCCGGGGCGCTTGATGTCCCCGGCAACGCCGGGCACCGAGGGGGCGAGGAACTTCAGCACCGGGGCCAGCGCGAGCAGCGGGACGTCGTTCACGATGGAGGGGTTCACGATCACCAGCCCCCGCACCAGGGGCCCGTGCACCTCGGCCAGCCGCAGCGCCATGCAGCCGCCGAGCGACAGTCCCATGACGAAGACCTCGGCGCAGCTGCCGCGCAAAGTTTCGAAGGCCCGCTCCAGCTCGGCGAACCAGTCCTCCCAGCGGGTGCGGTTCATCTCCTGCCAGGTGGTGCCGTGGCCGGGCAGGCGTGGCAGTGAAACGGTGAGTCCGGCCGCGGCGAGGTGTTCGGCCCACGGCCGGAGCGACTGCGGCGTCCCGGTGAACCCGTGACACAGCAACACTCCGATCTGACCGCCTTCGTGGTGGTACGGCGCGGAGCCGGGCATGAGCGGCATGGTCCCGTCCTCTCCTGGTACGGCTCGTCCCGATCGTCGCACGACGGGGGCCGGTCTCGCGAGATCCCCCGCGCCGGTGTCGCGGCGCGTCCTTTTCCGGACCAACCGGACGGGCCGAGAATTCGGCAGGGCGCGCGGGGCGTGCGAAGATGACGCCACGCCCCGCGCCGGTGACGGCGGAACGACCGGAAATGAGGTGCCCGCGTGTTCTACTGGGTGGTCAAGGCCATTCTCGGGCCGCTGCTCCATCTGGTGTTCCGTCCCCTGGTCCACGGCATCGACAACGTGCCGAGGCAGGGGCCGGCGATCCTGGCCGGGAACCATCTGTCGTTCGCCGACCACTTCATCGGGCCGTTGCCGCTGCCGCGCAAGGTCATCTCACTGGGCAAGGCCGAATATTTCACCGGCCGCGGCATCAAGGGCCTGCTGACCCGCCTGTTCTTCACCGGCGTCGGCACGGTCCCGATCGACCGCTCCGGCGGCAAGGCCAGCGAGGCCGCCCTCCGCACCGGCCTCCGCATCCTGCGCGAGGGCCACCTGCTCGGCATCTACCCCGAAGGCACCCGCTCCCCCGACGGTCGCCTGTACAAGGGCAAGACCGGCGTCGCCCGCCTGGCCCTGGAGTCCCGCGTCCCCGTCATCCCCTGGGCGATGGTCAACACCTTCGAGATGATGCCCACCGGCCGCCCCTTCCCCAAACTGGGCATCCGCCCCAGCGTCAAGTACGGCAAGCCCCTCGACTTCTCCCGCTACTACGGCATGGAAGACGACCGCCTGGTCCTCCGCGCTGTGACCGACGAGATCATGTACGCCCTCATGGAACTCTCCGGCCAGGAATACGTCGACAAGTACGCCGCCAGCGCCAAAATCGAACAAGAACGCGCCGCCCGCAAAGCCGCCCATCCCTGACCACCCGCCGTCCGGACGGGGGAGTCAGGTCCGTACGGCTCCCAGGTGGGACTCGGCCTCGTCCCAGGGGGAGAGGTCGCCGGAGGGCTCGTAGGTGGTCACCTCGTGGCTTTGGCGGACGAGGGCGCGGATGTCGGTGATGGTGCCCAGGGTGCGGGCCTGGACGAGGGCGTTGCCCAGGGCGGCGGCTTCTACCGGACCCGCCTGGACGGGGATGCCGGTGGCGTCGGCGGTCATCTGGCACAGGAGGGTGTTGCGGGCGCCGCCGCCGACCACGTGGACCACGGTGACCTCGCGGGCGCTGAGCCGGACCGCGTCACGCAGCGCGCGGCGGTACGCCAGTGCCAGGCCCTCCAGGACGCACCGCACCACGGCGGGACGGCCGGCGGGCGGCTCCTGGCCGGTGCGGCGGCAGTACGCGGCGATCCGGGCGGGCATGTCGCCGGGCGGCAGGAAGGACGGGTCGTCGGGGT
This sequence comes from Sphaerisporangium aureirubrum, assembly GCF_042658925.1. Taxonomy (NCBI): domain Bacteria; kingdom Bacillati; phylum Actinomycetota; class Actinomycetes; order Streptosporangiales; family Streptosporangiaceae; genus Sphaerisporangium; species Sphaerisporangium aureirubrum. The sequence continues at coordinate 17,524 of NZ_JBHSRF010000060.1, read as the reverse complement.
CGAGCACCGCCGCGAACGGCCGGGCCGCGCGGGCGGCGCGCAGCAGCGCGGGCAGGTCGTCCTCGCCCCAGGCTCGCAGGCACTCCTGGAGGATCCACAGCCCCATCACGTTGCGCAGGTACCGCACCGTGCCGTCCAGCCCGCCCTCGTTGGTGAACCCGGCCACCCGGCTCGCCTCGGTGAGCACCGGCCCCGGCAGCTCGACGCCGACCAGCGACCAGGTACCCGACGAGATATAGGCGAACCGGTCGGTGGCGGCCGGCACCGCGGCCACGGCGGACGCGGTGTCGTGCGAGGCGACCGCGGTGACCGGCACCCCCCCGAGCCCCTCCGTGACACCCGGCCGCAGCACCCCCGCGGACGTCCCGGGCGCGCGCAGCGGCGGGAACAGCCGCGCGGGGATGCCGAGCCGATCGAGCAGCCCCCCCGCCCACGTGCCGGACCGCACGTCGTACAGCCCGGTGGTGGAGGCGTTGGTGACCTCGGCCCCCACCGACCCGGTCAGCCAGTGGGTGAGCAGATCCGGGATCATCAGCAGCGTCGAGGCGTGCTCCAGGCGCTCCCCCTCGGTCAGGAGCTGGTAGACGGTGTTGAACGGCAGGAACTGCGTGCCCCCCGTCCCGTACAACAGGTCGGCCCCCACCTCGGCGTTCACCCGCTCCATCACCCCGGCGGTCCGCTCGTCCCGGTAGTGCACCGGGTTGCCGAGCAGCCGCCCGGAGGAATCCAGCAGCCCGTAGTCGATGGCCCAGGAGTCGATGCCCACCGAGTCGACCGCCCCCGCCGCGCGCAGCCCGTCCAGCACCCCCTGGTACAGCGACAGGATGTCCCAGTGCAGCGTCCCCCCGGCCCGCACCGGCCGGTTGGCGAAGCGGTGGACCTCGGTCAGCTCCACACCCTCCGCGCCGATCCGGCCCCGCATCACCCGCCCGCTGGAGGCCCCGAGGTCGACGGCGGCGACGACGGTCATCGCTCAGCGCCTGGTCGACTCGCGCACCACGAGTTCGGGCTGGAACATGATCTGCTGATGGGCATGGCTCTCCGGGTTGTCGCACTCGTCCAGGAGCAGTTCGGTGGCGATGCGCCCGAGCTTGTACGTGGGCTGGCGGATCGAGCTGAGCGAGACGGTCGACGCGGCGGCGAAGTCGATGTCGTCGTAGCCGATGAGCGCCACGTCCCCGGGCACCCGCACCCCGGCGTGCAGCAGGCCGCGCAGGACGCCGAGAGCCAGTAAGTCGTTGGCGCAGAAGATGGCGTCGGGCAGCCCGTCGGGGAGCAGCAGCTCGGCGGCCCACTGCCCCGCCCTGGCGTGCATCGCGGGCATCTCCATGACCCGCAGGCGAGTCTCGGGGTCGAGCCCGGCCTCGGCGAGCGCCTGCTCGGCTCCGATGCGGCGTTCCAAGCACTGCCGGATGCTCAGCGGCCCGGTCACGTAGGCCACACCGGTCGCGCCGCCCTCGAGCAGGTGGCTCACCGCAAGGCGGCCGCCGGTGATGTCGTTGACCGCGACCGCGCACTGGTCGGGCCGCAGGGCGGGGTGGTCGACCAGCACCACCCCGATGCCGCGGTCGCGCAGCACGGCCAGCCGCCGGGGGTCGTCGTCGAACGGCGTGATCAGCAGCCCGCGCACCCGCTGCTCGGCGAAGACCCGCAGGTTGCGTTCCTCCTTGACCCGGTCGCCCGCGGAGTTGCCGAGGATCACGGCGTACCCGACCTCGCTGGCGTAGTCCTCGACGCCGGCGGCGACGTCGGTGAAGAAGGGGTTGCCGATGTCGATCACCGAGAGCCCGACCGTGCGGCTGTGCCCGGCGCGCAGCGTGGACGCCGACCCGTGCCGCACGAAGCCGAGTTCCCTGATGACCTGCTCCACGCGCGCCCGGGTGCCCTCGGCCACCTTGTGCGGCCGGTTGAGCACGTTGGACACCGTGCCGGGGGAGACCCCCGCCCGCGCGGCGACCTCCTTGATGCTCACGGCGCCGGTGGCGCCCGCGGCACCCGTGCCACCCGTGATCATCCGGCCTCCTCACCTGGTGGGCGTCCGTTTAGAACGTTCGAGCCGACACCATGCCGGACTTGGCTACGAATATCACACAACCATCCCGTCTCGTGACGGGCCGCCGTCGGGCGGGTTGGGATTCACCGGAACCGGTAACGCTCTGGAAACAGGCGTTTCACCTCCCATTGACACGGCGGCGAGAGTCGCCGTAGCGTCCGGGCACATTATTAAAACGTTTTTTCCACTGGTAGTCGAGTTTCCGGAAGGAGCGTGTCCACCGTGGATGATCAAGGCGGAGCCGACGCGGCCGCGGAGCCGGGGGCCTCGCCGCCGGTGCTCGCGCTGCGGCGGGTGAGCAAGTCCTTCGGCGCGGTCCGCGCGCTGAGCGAGGTGTCGATCGAGCTGTTCGCCGGCGAGGCCCACGCGCTGGCGGGCGAGAACGGCGCCGGCAAGTCCACGCTCGTCAAGACCCTGGCCGGGGTGCACCGGCCGGACGAGGGCGAGGTGCTGCTCGACGGGCGCCCGGTCGTGTTCGACGGCCCGGCGGCGGCGCGGGCCGCCGGGGTCGCGGTCATCTACCAGGAGCCGACCCTCTTCCCCGACCTCTCGGTCACCGAGAACATCTTCCTCGGCCGCCAGCCTCGCGCCCGGCTCGGCCGCATCGACCGGCGCGCCATGCGCGAGGAGGCCGCGCGGCTCTTCTCCCGGCTCGGCGTGGCGCTCGACCCCGACCGGCCCGCGCGGGGCCTGTCCATCGCCGACCAGCAGCTGGTCGAGATCGCCAAGGCCCTGTCCCGCGAGGCACGGGTGCTGATCATGGACGAGCCCACCGCCGCGCTGTCGGGGGCCGAGGTCGCCCGGCTGTTCAGCGTGGTCAAGGCCCTGCGCGAGCAGGGCCGCGCCGTGCTGTTCATCTCCCACCGGCTGGACGAGATCTTCGAGCTGTGCCGCCAGGTCACCACCCTGCGCGACGGCGCCCTCGTGGCCAGTGAGCCGCTCGCCGGGCTCACCCCCGGCGACCTGGTGCGGCGCATGGTCGGCCGCGACCTCGGCGCCCTCTACCCCAAGCAGCCCGCACCGCTCGGCGAGGTGGCGCTCACCGTCCACCGGCTCACCCGCGAGGGCGTCTTCACCGACGTCTCCTTCCAGGTGCGGCGCGGCGAGATCGTCGCGCTGGCCGGGCTGGTGGGCGCCGGCCGCACCGAGGTCGCGCGGGCCGTGTTCGGCATCGACCGCCGGGACGCCGGGCGGGTCGAGGTCGCCGGGCACGCCCTGCGCCCCGGCAGCCCGTCCTCGGCCATGGCCGCCGGTCTCGCGCTGGTGCCCGAGGACCGCAGGCAGCAGGGCCTGGTCATGGAGATGTCGATCGAGCGCAACATCGGCCTCACCGGCCTGTCCGCCCTGACCCGCGGCGCGGTCATCTCCCGCGCGGCCGAGCGCGGCAGGGCGGTCGACTGGGCCGACCGGCTGCGGCTCAAGTTCGCCCGGCTCGGCGACCCTGTCGGCGTGCTGTCCGGCGGCAACCAGCAGAAGGTCGTGCTCGCCAAGTGGCTGGCCATCGAACCCGAGGTGCTGATCGTGGACGAGCCGACCCGCGGCATCGACATCGGCACCAAGGCCGAGGTCCACCGCCTGCTGTCGGAGCTGGCCGGGCGCGGCATCGCCATCCTGATGATCTCGTCCGACCTGCCGGAGGTGCTGGGCATGGCCGACCGCGTGCTCGTCATGCACGAGGGCCGGCTCACCGCGGACATCCCGCGCGAGCAGGCCACCGAGGAGAGCGTCATGTCGGCCGCCACCGGCCGGGCCCCGGAGGCCGCCGCGTGACCGCCGTCGCCGCGGGCGAGCGGCCCGCCGGGCGGCGCGGCGCCCGCGCCCTGGTGGACCTCGTCTTCCGCGCCCGCGAACTGAGCCTGGTCGCCGCGCTGGCGGTGCTGGTCGCGGTCACCACCGCCGCCAGCCCCAACTTCCTGTCCGCGCAGGGCGTCAAGGACATCTTCCTCAACACCTCGATCCTGGCGCTGCTCGCCGTCGGCCAGTCGGTGGTGGTGATCACCCGGAACATCGACCTGTCGGTCGGCTCGGTGGTCGGGCTGGTCGCGTTCACCACCGGCCGGCTCCTCGCCGACGGCGGGCACGGCGTGCTCACCGCGCTGGTGTTCGGCGTCGCCATCGGCGCGGCGTGCGGCCTGGTCAACGGCCTGCTGGTGAGCTTCTGCCGGGTGCCCGCCCTGGTCGTCACCCTCGGCACGCTGTACGTCGTCCAGGGTCTCGGCCACTACATCGCGCACGGACGCCAGATCAACGCCGCCGACCTGCCGCCCGGCCTGCTGAGCCTCGGCAACGAAGGCGTGCTCGGGGTTCCGTACCTCGCGATCGTCACGCTGGCGGTGATGGCCGCCACCGGGTACTACCTGCGGTCCTACCCGTCCGGCCGCGACCTCTACGCGGTCGGCTCCAGCCCCGAGGCCGCGCGGCTGGCCGGGGTGCCGGTGCGGCGGCGCGTGCTCGCCGCGTACCTCTTCAGCGGCGTGCTCGCCGGCCTCGCCGGGGTGATGTGGCTGGCCAGGTTCGGCACGGTCGTCGCCGACCCCGCCAGAGGGTGGGAGCTGCTGGTGGTCAGCGCCGTCGTGGTGGGCGGCGTGGCCATCGTCGGCGGCGTCGGCACCGTGTACGGCGCGGTGCTCGGCGCGCTGCTGCTCACCACCATCGGCAGCGCCCTGGTGGTGCTGAAGGTCAACGCGTTCTGGCAGCAGGCCCTCACCGGCGCGCTGCTGCTGCTCGCCATCACCGTCGACCGGGTGCTCGCCGTGCGGGTCGCCCGGCTGCTGCGCAGGAGGAGCGTCCGCTATGGCTGAGCCGACCACCGTCGCCGGCCCGCTCGCCGGGCGTTCGCCGCTCGGCCGGTTCGCCCGCTGGGACGTGCTGGTCACCGCGCTGCTGGTGGCCGTCTTCCTGGCGGGCGCGGGCGGGTCCCCCGACTTCGCCACCTCCGGCAACCTGTCGTTCGCGCTCGGCGACCTCGGCGAGATCGCGCTGATCGCGCTCACCATGACGCTGCTGGTCGTCGCGGCCGAGGTGGACCTCTCGGTCGCATCGGTGCTCGGCCTGTCCAGCGCGCTGATCGGCGCGATGTGGGACGGCGGCTGGGCCATCGAGACGATCATCCCGCTGGTCGTGGTGGCCGGCGCGGTCTGCGGCCTGGTCAACGGCCTGCTGGTGACCCGCCTCGGCCTGCCCTCGCTGGCCGTCACCATCGGCACCCTGGCGCTGTACCGGGGCCTGGCGTACGTGGTGCTCGGCGACCGGGCGGTGGCGGAGTTCCCGCCGCGGTTCACCGAGCTGGTCACCGGCGACGTGCCCGGCACGCCCGTCCCGTACCCCGTCGCGCTGTTCGTCCTGCTGGCCGCCGTCACCGGCGTCGTGCTGCACGCCACCGGGGCCGGGCGCTCGCTGTTCACCATCGGCGCCCAGGAGGAGGTCGCGTTCTTCTCGGGCATCCGGGTCAAGCGCATCAAGCTCGTGCTGTTCGTGCTGTCCGGCGCGATGGCCGCGTTCGCCGGGGTCGTGTTCACCCTGCGCTACGGCAGCGCCCGCGCCGACAACGGCTTCGGCATCGAGCTCGCGGTCATCGCTGCCGTGCTGCTCGGCGGGGTCGACTTCGACGGCGGCAAGGGCACGCTCGGCGGCGTCATCGCGGGCGTGCTGCTCATCGGGCTGCTGCGCAACCTGCTCATGCTCAACGACGTGTCCACCGAGATCCAGTCCGTCGTCACCGGGCTGCTGCTGATCGTCTCGGTGCTCACCCCGCGCCTCGCGGCCGTGCTGCGCGAGCGGCGCCGGGCCCCAGCCTCACCCCGCCCCCCGTCCAGGAAAGAGAGAGATAGATGATGACGCGTACCTTGCCGCGGTTCGCATCCGCCTTCCTCGCAGCCGGCGCCCTGCTCGCCCTCGCCGCCTGCGGCGGCACCACCAAGGATTCCCCCGGAACGGCCTCCGCGGCCCCCGCGCAGAGCTCCGCGCCCGCCTCGGCGAATCCGGCCGCCCCGTTGAAGCAGGGGCTCAAGCTGGCGTTCCTGCCCAAGCAGATCAACAACCCGTACCTCACCATCCTCGACAACGCCGGCATCGAGGCCGCCAAGGAGTTCGCGGGCACCGCCAAGGAGGTCGGCCCGTCGGACGCGTCGGCGTCCTCGCAGATCTCCTACATCAACACCCTCACCCAGCAGGGCCAGGACGCGATCCTCATCTCGGCCAACGACGCCAACGCCGTGTGCGGCCCGCTCAAGCAGGCCAGGGACAAGGGCATCAAGATCGTGGCGTACGACTCCGACGCCGCCCCCGAGTGCCGTGACCTGTTCATCAACCAGGCCAGCTCCGAGGAGGTCGGCCGCAGCCAGGTCAAGCTGCTCTCTGACATGATCGGCGGCAAGGGCGAGATCGCGATCCTGTCGGCCACCGCGAACGCCACCAACCAGAACACCTGGATCGAGTTCATGAAGGACGAGCTCACCAAGCCCGAGTACAAGGACCTGAAGCTGGTCAAGGTCGCCTACGGGGACGACGACGACCAGAAGTCGTTCCAGCAGACCCAGGGCCTGCTCCAGGCGTATCCCGACCTGAAGGGCATCATCTCGCCCACCACCGTCGGCGTCTCGGCCGCCGCGCGCTACATCTCCGGGTCCAAGTACAAGGGCGAGGTCGTGCTGACCGGGCTCGGCACGCCCAACCAGATGAAGCAGTTCGTCAAGGACGGCACGGTGCGGAAGTTCGCGCTGTGGAACCCCAAGGACCTCGGCTACCTCGCCGCCTACGCCGCCGCCGCGCTGTCCTCCGGGCAGATCACCGGCGCCGAGGGCGAGACTCTGAAGGCGGGGCGCCTCGGTGAGCGGACCATCGGGAAGAACGGTGAGATCATCCTCGGCCCGCCGTTCACCTTCGACGCCTCCAACATCGACGAGTTCGACTTCTAGGCCGCCGGGCATGCCGTTCCACGCCGGTCCCGGACGTGCCAGGACCGGCGGGGACGCACGCTCGACGAAGTTTTCCATCTTGACTGATCGGGGGACCCCCATGACAACAGACATCAAGGCGGCGCTGCGCCGCCAGCGCATCGAGACACCCTCATGGGCGTACGCCAACTCCGGCACCCGCTTCAAGGTCTTCGCCCAGAAGGGCGTGCCGCGCGACCCGTACGAGAAGATGGCCGACGCCGCGCAGGTCCACCACCACACCGGCGTCGCCCCCACCGTCGCCCTGCACATCCCCTGGGACAAGGTGGACGACTACCCCGCCCTCGCCCGCCACGCCCGCGACCTCGGCGTCGGCATCGGGGCCATCAACTCCAACGTCTTCCAGGACGACCGGTACATGCTCGGCAGCGTCACCAACCCCGACCCCGCGGTGCGGCGCAAGGCCCTCGGCCACCTGCTGGAATGCGTCGACATCATGGACCAGACCGGGTCGGACACCCTCAAGCTGTGGTTCTCCGACGGCACCAACTACCCCGGCCAGGACGACGTGCGCGCCCGCCAGGACCGCCTCGCCGAGGCACTCCAGGTGGTGTACGACCGGCTGGGGGAGGGGCAGCGGTTCCTGCTGGAGTACAAGCTGTTCGAGCCGGCGTTCTACATGACCGACGTCCCCGACTGGGGCACCGCGTACGCCCACTGCGTCAGGCTCGGCCCGAAGGCCCAGGTGGTGGTGGACACCGGCCACCACGCCCCCGGCACCAACATCGAGTTCATCGTCGCGTTCCTGCTGCGTGAGGGCAAGCTCGGCGGGTTCGACTTCAACTCCCGGTTCTACGCCGACGACGACCTCATGGTGGGCGCGGCCGACCCGTTCCAGCTGTTCCGCATCATGTACGAGGTGGTGCGCGGCGGCGGGTACGGCGACCACGTCGCGTTCATGCTCGACCAGTGCCACAACATCGAGCCCAAGATCCCCGGCCAGATCCGCTCGGTGATGAACGTCCAGGAGGCGACGGCCAAGGCGCTGCTCGTCGACGCCGGGGCGCTGGCCGCGGCGCAGGCCGAGGGCGACGTCCTCGGCGCCAACGCCGTCTTCATGGACGCCTACAACACCGACGTGCGGCCCCTGCTGGCGGAGATGCGCGCGGAGACCGGGCTCGACCCCGACCCGATGGCCGCCTACCGGCGCTCCGGCTACGCCGACAAGATCGTCGCCGAGCGCGTCGGCGGCACCCAGGCCGGATGGGGGGCCTGAGCATGACCTCCCCCTCCACCGGGCACCCCGCCGTCGCCGCGCTGCTCCGGCGCGCCCGCACCCTCGGCGCCGACCCCCGCAACACCAACTACGCCGGGGGCAACGCCTCGGCCAAGGGCGCCGCCACCGACCCCGTCACCGGCACCGCCGTCGAGCTCATGTGGGTCAAGGGCTCCGGCGGCGACCTCGGCACCCTCACCGCGGCCGGCCTGTCGGTGCTGCGCGTGGACCGCCTGCGCGCCCTGACCGCCGTCTTCCCCGGCGTCGAGCGCGAGGACGAGATGGTCGCCGCGTTCGACCACTGCGCCTTCGGCAAGGGCGGCGCGGCGCCCAGCATCGACACCGCCATGCACGGCCTGGTCGACGCCCTCCACGTCGACCACCTCCACCCCGACGCCGGGATCGCCCTCGCCACCGCCGCCGGCGGCGAGGCCCTCACCCGGCGCGTGTTCGGCGACCGCGTGCTCTGGGTCCCGTGGCGGCGCCCTGGCTTCCGGCTCGGCCTGGACATCGCCGCGCTGAAGGACGCCAATCCCCAGGCCATCGGCGTGATCCTCGGCGGCCACGGCATCACCGCCTGGGGCGACACCTCCGACGAGTGCGAGGCCAGGTCCCTGGAGATCATCCGCACCGCCGAGCGGTACATCGCCGAGCACGGCCGCCCCGAGCCGTTCGGCCCGGTGATCCACCCGTCCCTGGACGACGCCGCGCGCGAGGCGCGGGCCGCCGCGCTGTTCATCCTGCTGCGCGGGCTGTGCTCCACCGACGCCCGCCAGGTCGGCCACTACACAGCCACCCCCGAGGTTCTGGACTTCCTTTCCCGGGCCGAGCACCCCCGCCTGGCCGCGCTCGGTACCTCGTGCCCCGACCACTTCCTGCGCACCAAGGTCGCCCCGCTGGTCGTCGACCTGCCGCCGGACGCGCCCCTCGACCAGGTGATCGACCGGGTCCGCGCCCTGCACGCCACCTACCGCGAGGACTACCGCGCCTACTACGAGCGCCACGCCGTGCCCGGCTCACCGGCGATGCGCGGCGCCGACCCGGCCATCGTGCTGGTCCCCGGCGTCGGCATGTTCAGCTTCGGCAAGGACAAGCAGACCGCCCGGGTGGCCGGCGAGTTCTACGTCAACGCGATCAACGTGATGCGCGGCGCCGAGGCCCTGTCGTCCTACCGCCCCATCGAGGAGGCGGAGAAGTTCCGCATCGAGTACTGGGACCTGGAGGAGGCCAAGCTGCGGCGGCTGCCGAAGCCCAAGCCGCTCGCCACGCGGGTGGCTCTGGTGACGGGCGGCGGCTCGGGCATCGGCGCCGCCACGGCCCGCCGTCTCGCCGCCGAGGGGGCCTGCGTCGTGATCGCCGACCGGGACCGCGCCGCCGCCGAGAAGGTCGCCGCCGAGATCGGCTCGTCCGGCGCCGCGATCGCCGTCGAGGTGGACGTCACCTCCGAGGACCAGGTCCAGTCGGCCGTCCAGTCGGCCGTCCTCGCCTTCGGCGGTGTCGACCTGGTCGTCAACAACGCCGGCCTGTCGCTGTCCCGCTCCCTGCTGGAGACCACCCTCGACGACTGGGACCTCCAGCACGACGTCATGGCCCGCGGCTCGTTCCTCGTCTCCCGCGAGACCGCCCGCGTCATGATCGCCCAGGCCATGGGCGGGGACATCGTCTACATCTCCTCGAAGAACTCCGTCTTCGCCGGGCCCGACAACGTCGCCTACGGCGCCGCCAAGGCCGACCAGGCCCATCAGGTCCGCCTGCTGGCCGCCGAGCTCGGCGCGTACGGCATCCGCGTCAACGGCGTCAACCCCGACGGCGTCGTCCGCGGCTCGGGCATCTTCGCCTCGGGCTGGGGCGCCAACCGCGCCGCGGTGTACGGCGTCCCGGAGGAGAAACTCGGCGAATACTACGCCCAGCGCACCCTCCTCAAGCGGGAGGTCCTCCCCGAGCACATCGCCGCCGCCGTCTTCGCCCTGACCGGCGGCGACCTGTCCCTCACCACCGGCCTGCACGTCCCGGTGGACGCGGGCGTCGCCGCCGCGTTCCTGCGCTGACCCGCCGGGTCCCGGGCCTCTCAGCCGGTGACGCCCGGGATCCAGGTGGTGCCCGCCAGCGGGACCCTGGCCATGGCCGCGGCCTCCACGGTCAGGGCGACCAGGTCGTCGGGGGCCAGGTCGTGCACCGAGGCGCGGCCGCAGGCGCGGGCGAGCATGGTGGCCTCGGTGGCGAGGGAACGCAGGTAGTTGGCGACGCGTTCGGCGCCGAAGTCGGGGTCGAGGCGGTCGGCGAGCATGTCGTCCTGGGTGGCGATGCCGACGGGGCAGCCACCGGTGTGGCAGGCCGTGCAGGAGCCGGGGGACGTGCCGAGGGCGCGGTAGCCGAGGCTGACGTCGGCGCCGGTGTCGTCGGAGGGGGAGTTGCAGCCGAGGGCGATCAGGGCGGCCACGCCGACCGACACCGCGTCGGCGCCGAGGGCCAGGGCCTTGGCGACGTCGGCGCCGCTGCGGATGCCGCCGGAGATGACCAGCTGCACCTCGTTCTCCACCGACAGGGCGCGCAGCGTGTCGGCCGCCAGGCGCAGCGCCGCAAGCGTGGGGATGCCGGTGTGCTCGATGAACACGTCGTGCGCCGCGCCGGTGCCGCCCTGCATGCCGTCCACCACGATCACGTCCGCGCCCGCCTCGACCGCGTGCCGGACGTCGGGGGCGACCCGGGACGCGCCGATCTTCACGTACACCGGGATGCGCCACCCGGTGACCTCGCGCAGCTCCTCGATCTTGACGCGCAGCCCGTCGGCGCCGGCCCAGTCGGGGTGGCGGCTCGCCGAGCGCTGGTCCACCCCCTCGGGCAGGTCCCGCATGTACGCCACCGGCGTGGTCACCTTCTGCCCGAGCAGCACGCCTCCCGCGCCGGGGGACGCGCCCTGGCCGAGCACGATCTCCACGGCGTCCGCCGCGCGCAGGTGGTCGGGGTCGAAGCCGTACCGCGACGGCAGGCATTGGTACACGAGCGTCTTGGCGGCGCCCCGCTCCTCGGGGATCAGCCCGCCCTCGCCCGTGGTCGCGGAGGTGCCGGTGAGGGTCGCCGCCCGGGCCAGCGCCTCCTTCGCGCCCGCCGACAGCGCGCCGAACGACATGCCGGCGATGGTGATGGGGATGTCCAGGATCACCGGCTCGGACGCGTTGCGCGTGCCGAGCACCGTGCGGGTGTCACACCGCTCCCGGTGGTCCTCCAGCGGGGTGGGGGAGAGGCCCGCCGTCAGGATGAGCAGGTCGTCGAACCCCGGCACCGCGCGGCGGGCGCCCCAGCCGCGCACCTCGCAGCGGCCCAGCCTGGCACGTTCCTGGATCTCCCCGATGACCTCCGGCGAGAAGGTGTGGCTCATCGGCGTCTCCTTCGCTCAGTACGCACCGTCGACGTGACCGTCGAGATGGTAGAGGCGCCGGGTGGAGACGACCTTGGAGATGTTCTCAGGAGAGATGTGATCGAGACCGTACCCGTCCGCGAGGATCTTCACGAAGGTCACGTCGTGCTCGTTGATCTCCTCCATTATGGCGTCCGCGCCGAGCCCCGCGATCCTTCCGCCCACATAGACGACGGCCTCGTACAGCGAGTCGGCCAGATGCGGCCCGGTGTCCCCGCCGACCAGGATCACCCCGGACTGGGCGAGGAACCCGCACAGCGGCCCGGCGTCCCCGCCGATCACCAGGGTGCCGCCCTTGAGCGAGATGCCCGCGCGGGCCCCGCACCCGCCGTCCACCACCACGGTGCCGCCGCGCGCCGACGCCGCGGCGCTCGGGCCCGCCGAGCCGCGCACGTGGACGCAGCCGGACATGAGGTTCTCGCCTGCCCCGCAGCCCGCCGAGCCGCGCACGGTGACCACGGCCTTCTTGCCCAGGCCGCCCGGATAGTCGCCCGCGGGCCCGTTGATCTCGACACGCACCGGGGCGTCGAGGCCCACCGCGAGGTTGTGCCGCCCGGCGGGATTGCTCACCACCGCCCGGCCGCGCGGAAGGGCCTGCAGCGAGCGGTTGATCTCCCGGGTGGACATCCCGGCGGCGTCGAGAGCCACCTCGGTAGCGGGCAGATCCTCTCGCTCGCCGGCCCGTCGCTCAGGGGGGTGCGGCGGGGACGTCATCGCGCCTCCTGTTGACAGCCGTAGGTCGGTGCCTGTCAGGAGTCAACCGTGGGAATGTTGCCTGCGTGGTGCTCACGGATGACCACGATGTTACTCGGCGGCTACTATTCCTCCGCTGGTCATCGGCCTGCCCCGCAGGTACCGATCTTTGGGGGGTGGCGGTCACTCCGAGTGACCGTATGCGGCCCTGCGGGCGATCAGGTCCCGGTCCGGGCGTGGTTCGATCTTGCCCGGCGGCGGGCCCGCGGGCGTCAGCCGAGGCGCTCGCGGATCAGCCGGATGTGCTCGGGGGTGGTGCGGCAGCAGCCGCCGACGTAGGTCGCGCCCGCGTCCCGCCACTGGACGGCGGCGGTGGCGAACTCCGTCGGGTCGGCGATGCCCCGCCAGCGGCGGTGCTCGGGGTCCCAGGTCTCGCCCGAGTTGGGGTACACGATGATCGGGCAGCCGTCCAGGCGGGCGAGCAGGCTCTTGATGTGCGCGGGGGAGGTGCAGTTGACGCCGATCGCGACCACCTGCGGGTTCCCGGCGAACAGCTCGGCGCACCGCTCCAGCGGCGTGCCGTCCCTGATCCGCTCGTCGTCCCTGCAGGAGAAGGCGATCCAGGCGTTCACGCCCGGCGTCTCCGCGAGCAGCCGCGCGATGGCCCTGGCCTCGGCGTACGAGGGGATCGTCTCGCAGGCCAGCACGTCGGCGCCGCTGTCGGCCAGCACCTCCCAGCGCGGCCGGTGCCAGTCCAGCAGCTCCTGCTCGTCCAGGTCGTAGGCCCCGGTGTACTCGGCGCCGTTGGCGAGGCAGGCCCCGTACGGGCCCACGCTCGCCGCGACGACGCCCCCGCCGGAGGTGTCCCGCGCCTGGAGGGCGAGCTCCACCGACAGCTGCATCAGCGCCTGCGCCTCGTGCAGGTTGCGCCCGCGGCGCATGAGGCCGGGGAAGCTCGCCTGGTAGCTGGCCGTGGTGGCGACGTCCGCCCCCGCGGCGAAGTAGTCCAGGTGGGCGCGCAGGATCGCCTCGGGGTCCTCCATGAGCAGCCGCGCCGACCACAGCTCGTCGCTCAGGTCGTGGCCCAGCGTCTCCAGATGCGTGGCGAGGCCTCCGTCGAGGATCACCGTGCCGAGGTCTTCGGGCAGAAAACTCACCTATGTACTTTATGTGGCTAGAGGTCGATCACCCCCCACGCGCGCCCCATGAACCCTCCGGGCTCCACCCCCCGACGTATCATCGGGTTCCCCCGCAGGGTCAGGTGACGCCACGCGAACGGAGTTGGTCGAGTGCTCGTGGTCCACGGCGCCTGGGTCGCCGGCCGTCTGACCGTGTGGGCGGAGGACACCACGGCACCCCAGGAGGCGCCCGCGGCACCCCGGAAGGCGTCCACGGCGCTTCGGGAGGTGCCCGCGGCTCCGGGGATGGCGTCCACGGCACCCCGTGAGGTGTCCGCGCTTCCGGCGGGCACCCGGAGGCATCCCTTCGCCGCCGGGACGGACGTGCTGGCCGCGGCCCTCGGGCTGCCGGACGGAGCCGCCCGGCCCGGCCCGCTGACTGTCCACCTGCCCGGCTCGGCCACCGTGCCGCTGCCGTCGCCCGAGTCGGGACTGCCGAGCGCGGTCCGCCGCCCGAAGATCGTCACCTGGCAGGTCCCCGCGCTCCACCTGGCCCCCGCCGAGGCCCTCACCCTGCTGGGCTCCCTGCCCGGCCCCGCCACCGCCCAGGGGGACGCGGCGTCCCACACCGGCGACACCGAGCTCGACTCCATGGACGCCGGGCCTGGTTCCGGGGACGCGGGCCCTGGTTCCGAGGACGCGGGGCCCGGCTCGGGGGAGGCCCGACCCGGTTCGGGGGAGGCTTGGCTCGGCTCGGGGGAGGTCTGGCCTGGCTTGGGGAAGGCCGAGGCCGGCCCCGGGGACGCCGTCCTCGGCGCCGGGCCGGTGCCCGAGTGGGGTCCCGGGTGGTCGTTGCGGTACTTCGCCGTGGTGGCCGAGCACGCGCGGGCGCTCGCGGGGCGGGGGCGGGTGCTGCCGCAGCTCGTGCCCGAGGACGGCGAGTACGCCGCGCGGTGGGCGCCCGTGGTCACCGGGGCCGACGTCACCGCCATGCGCGACCTGGCCGCCGCGATGCCGCCCGCCTGCCGGGCCGCGCCCTACGAACGCCCCGCCGCCGCCGTCCTGAACGAGGCCCTGTCCGGTTTCACCGACGCCGTCACCCGCGTCCGGCTGCCGGAACGGCTCCTGCTCGGCAACCGCCCCGGCCGTACCAGCCCGCTGGCCGACCGCTGGCTGTTCGCCCTCACCGCCCCCGACGCCGTGATCCCCGAGATCCACCCCACCGAGGTGGCGGTGCTGCGCGGCGCGCTGGACGCGTGGCTGGACGCCGCCCGCCGCATGGAAGGCCCCATCAGGGTCTGCTTCCGCCTCATCGAGCCCGCCGGGGACGAGGACCGCTGGGAGCTGGAGTTCGCCCTCCAGTCGGTCGACGACCCCAGCCTTTACGTTCCGGCGTCCGTGCTGTGGGAGGGCGGCCACATCCCCGGCCTGCCCGGCCGCCCGGACGAGACGCTGCTCGCCGGGCTCGGCCGGGCCGTCCGGCTCTGCCCCGAGCTGCACACCGCGCTGGACGACGCCCGGCCGTCCGGGATGGTGATCGACACCGCCTGGGCCTTCGGGTTCCTGCGCCGCGCCGCGCCCCTGCTCCAGGCCGCCGGGTACGGCGTGCGGCTGCCCGCGTGGGCGGGCCGCAAGGCGCTCGGGCTGAAGCTCACCACCCGCAGCCGCTCCAAGGCGTCCCGCGCCGCGGGCACGCAGGGGCTCGGTCTCAATGAGGTCGTGGACTTCCGGCTGGACCTCGCGGTCGGCGACCACACCATCGGCGAGGAGGAGCTGGAGGAACTGGCCCGGCTGAAGGTGCCGCTGGTCCGGGTGCGCGGCCAGTGGGTGGAGCTGGACGACCGGCAGCTCAAGGCGGCGCTGTCGGCGATCGAGCGGCGCCGCTCGGGCGAGATGACCGTCGCCGACGCGCTGCACGAGGTCGTCACCGGCGGCGCCGAGGAGCTGCCGCTGGTGGACGTGGACGCCGACGGCGTGCTCGGCGACCTGCTGTCCGGTGACGCCGAGCGGCGCCTGACCGCCGTGCCGACGCCGTCCAGCTTCCACGGGGTGCTGCGTCCCTACCAGGAGCGCGGCCTGTCGTGGCTGAGCTTCCTGTCCCGGCTCGGGCTCGGCGGGATCCTCGCCGACGACATGGGTCTCGGGAAGACCGCGCAGACGCTGTCCCTGCTGCTCGACGAGCGGCGCGACGGCACGCCCCCCGCGACGCTGCTGGTCTGCCCGATGTCGCTGATCAACAACTGGCAGAAGGAGGTCGAGCGGTTCGCCCCGTCGCTGCGGGTGTACGTCCACCACGGCGGCGCCCGCAAACGCGATGAGGAGCTCGCCGAGGCCGTGGCCGGCGCCGACATGGTCATCACGACGTACGGCACGCTGCTGCGCGACGCCGGGGTGCTCGCCGCGTTCCGGTGGGGTCGGGTGGTGTGCGACGAGGCGCAGGCCATCAAGAACAGCTCGGCCCGGCAGGCCCAGGCCGTGCGGTCCATCCCGGCCCGCACCCGGCTGGCGCTCACCGGCACCCCCGTGGAGAACCACCTCGCCGAACTGTGGTCGATCATGGAGTTCTGCAACCCCGGCCTGCTCGGTCCCGCGCGGCGGTTCCGGGAGCGCTACCAGGAGCCGATCGAGGCGCGCGGCGACGAGATGGCGGCCGGCGCGCTGCGGCGGGCCACCGGCCCGTTCGTGCTGCGGCGCCTCAAGACCGACAAGACGATCATCTCCGACCTGCCGGAGAAACTGGAGATGAAGGTCTGGTGCACGCTCACCCCCGAGCAGGCCAGCCTGTACCAAGCGGTTCTGAAGGACATGCTGGACCGCATCGACGGCAGTGAGGGCATCGAGCGGCGCGGCAACGTGCTCGCAGCCATGGCCCGCCTCAAGCAGGTGTGCAACCACCCCGCCCACCTGCTCAAGGACGGCTCCCGCCTGGCCGGCCGCTCCGGCAAGCTGGCCCGCCTGGAGGAACTCGCCGAGGAGATCGTGCAGGAGGGCGACAAGGCCCTGGTCTTCACCCAGTACGCCGAATTCGGCTCCATGCTCCAGCCCTACCTGGCCGCCCACCTGGACCGCCCCGTCCTGTGGCTGCACGGCGGCCTGCCCAAGAAGCGCCGCGACGAGCTGGTGGACCGCTTCCAGTCCGGCGACGAACCCATGATCTTCCTGCTCTCCCTGAAGGCCGCCGGCACCGGCCTCAACCTCACCGCCGCCAACCACGTGATCCACGTGGACCGCTGGTGGAACCCCGCCGTGGAGGACCAGGCCACCGACCGTGCCTTCCGGATCGGCCAGCACCGCAACGTCCAAGTGCGCAAGTTCATCTGCGCCGGCACCCTGGAAGAACGCATCGACGAAATGATCGACCGCAAGAAGGCTCTGGCCGACTCGGTGGTAGGCACCGGCGAGGACTGGCTCACCGGCCTCTCCACCGACCACCTGCGCGAACTCTTCCACCTCGCCCCCGAGGCGGTGGGCTGACATGCCGGTCGGGAAGGACGGATGGTTCGAGGCGTCGGCGCCGATCCAGGTGGAGGGCGGCCTGCGGGCCCGCAGCAAGCGCGGGTCGATCGGTGAGCAGTGGTGGTCGCGCCGCTTCATCGACATCCTGGAGAACGTCTGCGACCCCGGCCGCCTGTCCCGAGGCCGTGCCTACGCGCGCAAGGGCCAGGTCCTGGAGATCGGCCTTTCCCCCGGCTCGGTACGCGCCGAGGTGCAGGGCTCCCGCCCCGACCCGTACGAGGTCACGATCACCATCCCCGCCTTCGGCGACGCCGACTGGACCCGCGTCGAACGCGAACTGTCCACCCGCGCCCTCTACCGCGCCAAGCTCCTCGCCGGTGAGATGCCCCCCGAGATCGTCGAGGTCTTCGACGCGCTGGGCCTCCCCCTGTTCCCCGCCGACCTCGACATGGACTGCACCTGCCCCGACTGGGGCCACCCCTGCAAACACCTCTCCGCCGTCCTCTACCTCCTAGCCGAATCCTTCGACGACGACCCCTTCCTCATCCTCGCCTGGCGAGCCCGCCCCCGAGAGACCCTCCTGACCGCCCTCCGCCCCCCCACAAAAACCGCCCC
>NZ_JBHSRF010000059.1:0-59005 GCF_042658925.1 Sphaerisporangium aureirubrum | reverse complement strand
GCGCCGTGCGCGCGCTGGCCGCGGCCCGCGTCAAGCTGGAGGCCGGCGCGCCGGACGCCGCGTCGGGACTCCTCGGGGTCGCCCTGGCGGGCCCGCTCGACGAGCGGCAGCGGGCCCGCGCGGCCCTGCTGCACGCCGAGGTCGTGTTCACCGCCAGCCGCGGGAACGCCGCCGCGCCGCTGCTGCTCGACGCCGCGCGGCAACTCGACCGGCTGGACCCGGCGCCGGCCCGCGACACCTACCTGCAGGCGTTTTCCGCGGCGATGTTCGCCGGTCGGCTGGCGGTCCGCGACGGCGGCCCGCGCGACGTCGCCGCCGCCGTCCACGCGGCGCCGCCGGGGCCCGGCCAGGCGCGGGATCCCCTGCTCGACGGGCTGGCGGCGCTCTTCACCGCGGGGGCCGGCGCGGCGGCACCGGCGCTGCGCCGCGCCGTGGCCGTCTTCCTCGGCAACGGCGTCCCCGCCGGGGAGCAGCCGCGGCGGCTCTGGCTCGCCTCCACCGCCGCGATGGCGTTGTGGGACGGCGACGCCTGGCGCGCGCTGGCGGACCGCCATGTGGCCCTCGCCCGGGACTCCGGCGCGCTCGCCGAGATGCCCCTGGCTCTCAACGCGCGCGTCACCGTGCACCTGCTGGAGGGCGAGTTCGACGAGGCGGCGTCGCTGAGCGCGGAGCTTCGGTCGATCACCGCGGCGACCGGGCTGCGGATCACCGACCACGGCGCCCTCGCGATCGCCGCGTGGCGAGGCCGCGAGGCCGAGGCCGAGGAGCTGACGCGCACCGGTTCGAGCGAGGCGGCGTCCCGCGGGGAGGGAAGCGGGATGACCGTCGCCGACTGGACGAGGGCCGTGCTCTACAACGGCCTCGGCCGGTACGACCGGGCCCGCGCCGCGGCGCTGCGGGCCGTCGCGGACGCGCCCGCGCCGGGCGCCGCGTCACAGTGGGCGCCGGCCGAGCTGGCCGAGGCCGCCGTCCGCAGCGGCGACCGCGAACTCGCCTCCCGGGCCGTCGAGCTGCTCGCGCGGAGCGCGCACGCCGCGCCGTCCGACTGGGCCCTCGGGATCGAGGCCCGGTCCCGCGCGCTGGTCAGCGGGCAGGGCGCGGCCGAGAGCCTCTACCGGGAGGCGATCGAGCGGCTCGGCCGCACCCGGCTACGCCCCGACCTCGCCAGGGCCCACCTGCTGCACGGTGAGTGGCTCCGCCGGGAACGGCGCCGGATCGAGGCCCGCCGGCAGCTGCGCACCGCGCACCAGATGTTCACGACGATGGGCATGGCGGCCTTCGCCGACCGCGCGGCCCGGGAACTGCGCGCCACCGGGGAGACCGCGCAGCGGCGCGGCGGCCCCGCCGGTGGCGACCTCACCCCCCGGGAGGGACAGATCGCCCTGCTCGCCACCACGGGCCTCACCAACTCCGAGATCGGCAGCCGGTTGTTCGTGAGCCCGCGCACCGTCGAGTACCACCTGCGCAAGATCTTCGCCAAGCTGGACATCACGTCCCGCAGCCAGCTCGACCGCGTCCTGACCGGCGAAGTCGTGCGTGACGCCGTCGTGCCCGACCGCGGCGGGTGCCGGTGAGGTCACCTGCCGGGATCGGGGAGGCCGTGAATGATCGAGTCGGTGATCTCACCGCTGCGCAGGGCGATGTTGGACAGCAGGGAGGAGCTGAGGCCGTGGCTGTGCTCGGTGCCGCCCTGGAGGTAGATGCCGCAGGAGAGCTCGGGGGTGGTGAGCACGCGGTAGTCCCGTGACACCCGCAGCTGGCCCGAGTCGTCGCGCAGGCAGTGCCGATCGAGGTCGCCGAGGAGGTGGACCGGGTCCATGGCGTCGTAGCCGGTGCCGCAGGCGACCGCGTCGACGGACAGCTCCTGGATCTCGTCGTCGAGGAGCGAGTGCAGCACGACGCGGGTCTCGCTCCCGGCCCGCTTGACGCCGGTCAGCCTGGTGAGGTTGAGGAAGCGCAGACGGCTGGTGTTGCGCACGCCCTCGCCGTACCAGCGCCGGTAGAGGTCGCGGATGACGTCGCTGTCCACCACCGAGTAGTTGGTGTTGCGGTGGCACCGCCAGAAGTCGTCCCTGGTCTGCGGGGTCGCGAAGTAGTAGTGGTCCACCGCCTCGGGATCGAACACCCGGTTGGCGAACGGCGTGTCGTCGGCCAGCGAGTAGCCGTACGACGGGACGATCGAGTGGATCTGCGCGTGCGGCAGCTCGTCGTACAGGAACCGGGTCATCTCGGCCGCGCTCTGGCCACCACCGACCACCGCCACGTTCTTGAGCTCGTGCCGGTCGGCGCCGTTGAACCTCTCCAGGAACTCCGAGCTGTGCCAGACGCGGTCGTCGCGCTTCACGCCCTCCGGCATCCGGGGCACCAGGCCCGTGGAGATGACGACGTTGCGGGCGTGGACCACCCGGACGGCCCCCGCGGCGTCCCGCACCTCCAGCCGCAGGCACCCGGCGGGCCCGTCGCCGGACGGCCGCCCGATCGCCACCACCTCGGAGCCGTAGCAGACCTGGTCGGCGAAGCACGCCTGCGCCCATTCCAGATAGTCGTGGAACTCCGCGCGGGTCGGGAAGAAATCCTGGTTGTTGACGAACCGCGGAAGGCGGCCCGCCTGATGGAGGTAGGAGACGAAACCGAACCTGGACACCGGATTGCGGAAGGTGACGAGATCCTTGAGGAAGGACACCTGCATCGTCACGTCCGGCAGCAGCATGTTGCGGTGCCAGCCGAACTCGGGCTGCCTCTCGAAGAACACCGCCGTGACCGGCCGTTCCGGAATGTTGGACGGGTGTTCCCGGACGGCGATCGCGAGAGAAAGGTTGGACGGGCCGAAGCCGATACCGGCGATCTCGTATACCTGGTCTTCTCGGATGCGCATGGAACTCCTCTGCGAGCGGATCTGAGACTTAATCTGATCGGCCGGATATTCCGCCCAAGAGATCCTCGACCTCGAAAAACGGATGCGCCTCAGGAATTAATTTACGACAGTCCGCCGCAGGGCTCAATAATTCGGCCGCCGGGGCCGCGGAGCGCGCGGTGTCCGGCCGACAGGACAGGCGCCGCTCCAGTTCACAGGATGCGGCCCCGCCCCGGCCGCGCGCCCCCGGGGATGGCCACGGAATTCACTCGGCGGCATGCGCCCCGGTGAAATTCGGCGTGGTTTCCCCGTGGGGTCGCGCGAGCGGGTGAACGGGTCGCCGTCAGCCGAAGAGCTCGGCGAGGGCCTCCATGTCGAACGGGACCGGGGAGAGGCGGTACCCGGCGGGCGGTTCGAGGCCGAGCAGGTGGCGGACCAGGAAATCCCACCGGCGGCGGGTGACGTAGTGCTCGTAGCCGAAGTAGATGTGGTCGGAGTCGGGGACGATGAGCAGGTCGAAGTCCTTGTCGGCGCGGATCAGGCGCTCGGCGAGCCGCAGGGTCAGGTGCGGGGAGACGCGGTCGTCGAGGCCGCCGTGCACCAGCAGCAGCTTGCCCTGGAGCCGGTCGGCCATCTCCACGTTGGAGGCCGCGACGTAGTCGGCCTCCGCGACCGGGCCGTGGTAGGGCTCGGCCAGGCCGAGGTCGACGTGCCGGAAGTCGTGCATCCCCGACTCCGCGACGCCCACCGAGAACACCTCGGGGTACCGCAGCAGCGCCCGGACGGCCGCGAAGCCGCCGCCGGACATGCCGGTGACACCCACCCGGCCGAGGTCCATCCACGGCCGGGTGGCGGCCAGTTCGCGCAGCGCCGCCACGTGGTCGGACAGGCCGGCGGCGTCGCCGAGGTCGCCGTAGGAGGCGTCGTGGAACGCCTTGCTCCTGCCGGGTGAGCCGCGTCCGTCGATCGCGACGACGACGAAGCCGAGGGCGGCCAGCGCCTCGGCGTCGCCGCCGTACGCGCCGGGGTCGAACGACGGGCTCACGCGGTTCGCGGTGGGGAGCCCGTACGGCGTGTCGACGACCGGGTAGCGGCGCTCCGGGTCGAAGCCGTGCGGCCGGTAGAGCAGGCCGTGGATCTCGGTCTCGCCGTCGGCGGCGGTGACCCGGATCCGCTCGGGCGGGGCCCAGCCGGTGGCGAGCAGGCCGGTGACGTCGGCCCGCTCCAGCTCGGCGAGCACCCGGCCGTCCCAGGCGCGCACGCTGATCACCGGCGGGGTGCCGGTGGTGGACGCGGAGTCGACGAAGTACCGCCCGCCGGGCGCGACGGTGACGACGTGGTCCAGGTCGTCGTCGGTCACGCGGGTGAGGCCGGAGCCGTCCAGCCCTGCCCTGCACACCGATCTGCGGTAGGGGTCCTGCTCGACGAGGCCCGAGGCGGTGAACCAGACGAGCCGCTGTTCCTCGTCGACGCGCAGGATCTCCTGTACCGCCCACTCCCCCGACGTGACCTGCGCGATCAGCCGTCCGGTGCCGGTCGCGTAGAGGTACAGGTGTCCCCAGCCGTCGCGCTGGGAGTACCACAACACCTCCTCGCCGCCGGAGAGCATCCGCACCATCGGCGGCCCGAGCTGCTGCTGCGTGGGCTCCACGCGCGTCTCGCCGGTCTCGGTGAGCAGGGTGCGCACGGCGCCGGAGGCGGGGTCGAGCCGGTTCAGGCTGAGGGTGCGCGCGTCCCGGGTGGTGCTCAGGTAGTGGACGGCCGAGCCGTCCGGCGACCACCACGCCCACCGGCTGAAGATCGGCGACAGCAGCGGCATCGGCACCGGCTCCGCGTCGGCCCGCACCACCGAGCCGGTGGCGACGTCGACGACCAGGAACTCGGCCATGGGCATCCGGTCGTCGCCCGGGTGGGCCGCGCGCACGGTGAGCGTCCCGGGGGGACCGCCGTCGGGGGGCGCGCTGCGGGACAGGTGCGACCGGCGCACGCCGCGCATGTCGGTGCGGTGGGTCAGTACCCGGGTGGAGTCGGGCGACCACGCCACGGCGGGCGGCATGTGCGGAAGGCCCAGCTTGGCGAGCAGCGTCGAGTACATCAGGTAGTCGGGGTTGGCCCCGTAGTCCTGCTCCTCGGTGCCGTCCGCGGTCAGCGCGCGGTCGCCGTCCGGCGTGCGGAGGCGCAGGTCGTGGCCCGAGCGGTACACCGCGTGGCGGCCGTCGGGTGAGACGACCGCGAGCGGGTCGCCCGGGGGCGCGGCCTCGGACTTGCCGCACTCGTAGGTCGCGAGGGAACAGCGCCAGTGCGCGCCGAAGGCGTCGAACTCCACGGCGTCGTCCACCAGGGCGATCGCGAAGAACGGCAGCGCTCCCGGGTGCACGTCCTGACCCGACGCCTCGGCCAGGCGCGCGGCGAGGCGGATGTGGTCGAAGGCGTCCTCGCGGGTGCCCTTCTCCGGGTCGGCGAGGACGAACCTCCTGCCGTCCCCGGTGTCGGCCGTGTACCAGAACCGCTCCCCCCCGTCCAGCCACCGGGGCGTCACCTTTGATCGTTTGACCAGGTCGGAGCGGCGATGGCGGAGCAGTCGCTCCGCGGTCTCGTAGGCCTGGACGGCAAGCTGCCTCGACTCCACAGCCAAGACCTTCTTTCTTTGGACATGGTCCGGCCGCCGCCGGAGCAAGGAGATCGCCCGCCGCCCGCGCGGACGACGACCGGGGACGGTTCGTCGCGCGCCGGAGACTCCCGACCGGCTCGGTGGCGCGGGCCGGCGACGGTGCGGAGAAGAAAGGTAGAGGGGCTAGATGTTGACCGCGGCGTTGAGAGCCGCCGGCTTGGCCGAGCCCAGGATCTGTTCCGCCGCGTGGTCCAGGGTGGCGAGCACCCACTGCTCCAGTGCGGTGCCCGACTGCTCCGCGGCCTTGCGCCAGCAGTCGACGCGGCCGCCGGGGAGGGCGAGCTTCTCGACGGTCTCGCTCCGGCTCGCGGCCGAGGCCGGCAGCGCCGCCTGGCGGGAGAGCTGGACGGCGTTGCGGAGCTGCTTGGTGGTCCAGCCTCCCTGTTCGGCCTGGTCCAGCCAGTTGTCCTGCACCTCGACGGGCAGGGACGCCAGCTCGGCGTGGTGCTGGAAGGTCAGTGACTCGCGGCGGCGGTGGAACAGGAAACGCCGCGACACCCAGGCGTAGTTCCTCAAGGTCTGGTACTGCAGACCGGCCGCCACGATTCCGCGCTGGTACCTGTCCGCGTACCTGTCCTTGCCGAAGACCAGCCAGTCCCCGAGCCACCAGCACGACGAGTCAATGATGCCCGACAGACGGCGCCCCGCGAGTTCCCATTCGTCAAAGGAAAGCGTAGGCGGAAGACGCAGACCGACCTTTGTGGTCAGCACCTTCCCCTGCAATGCGCCGTCGTCGGCGTGGCCTGACCGTGGGCCGGGAAGTCGATTGCGGACGGTCACAGGAGTTGCGTGGTGTATTACTCTCGCATTACTCATCCTCATCACCCGCAAACATTATTAGCAATCGGAGAGTTGATGTACAGGGGACACTGTACTTGACTTTCGAAGGCGACTCGGTTACAAGCCGCCCCTGACTTCGTCAATGGCGTAATCGGAAACACGGGGCCAGCGTCTCCGAGAATGCGTAGTAGAACACGTGAAGGCCCGGAGAATATCCCATTGGCCGATGCGGGCATTATGCGCACGCACGGGTGTGATCCCTGGTCGAGAGCATAGGATTCAACGCCCCGCGCGGGCGGCGGCGGCGCTGCGGCCGCGAAACGCGATGACGGTTCAGCGTTTCAAACGGTCCATTAGTCCCGCCACTTCACGGTGGCGTGCGCTCGGATTTCCGAGAAACGACCGCCGTACCCGGTCGCGGGCCTCAGAGCTCTGTTCCTGACTCAGTTTGAACATTCCCTGTGCGCCGGTCACCCGGACCCGGAAGGCGCCGACCGCGGGCACGATCTTGCGGAAATAGTCGATCGACCCGGTCATGTCCCAGTCGCTGCCGAATCTGCTCTCGAAGGCGCGCACCGTGGCCGTGACCACGCCCAGGGTCTCCACGATCGAGTCGATCTTCTCGACGGTCCCGCGGACGTGCACGGCGGTGAAGTTCCAGGTGGGCGCGGCCGGCGTGTACTCGTAGACCGCCGGCGTCACGTACGCGTGCGGCCCGGTGAACGTCAGGAGCACGGCCGTGCCGTCCTCCAGCGCCGACCAGTGGGGATTCGCCCTGTTCAGATGGCAGAGCAGCACGCTGCCCGCCAGATCGGCGGCCTCGTCGTCCAAGGACTCCGGGACGACGGGAAGGTGCGTGGCGAACGGCACGTCCCCTGGCTCGCCGTTGCTCGTCAGCTGCGCCAGGGGGTTGTTCTTGATGATCTCGACCATCCACGAACTGTCGGGCGGCCGGTAGTGACTTGGTACGAACATCGGACCTCTCTGGGCCGGGCGGGGATCGTGTCTCCGCGTGGGCAGCCCTTCGGGGTCCGGCGATGCGGGTTTCGCCGGGCACCGGATCAGGACCATCTGATGGTGATCGGGTCAGGACCTTCTGATGATGATGTCGTCGAGACTGGTGCGTGCCCGGATCCTCACGGTCGCGGCGGCCGATGCCGGGCGGCGCCCGGCCGGAAGCGTGTTGCGGACGCGGCCCAGCCTGGACCGCGCGTTCAGGTCGGCGGTGGAGTCGGGATGCACTCCCACCTCGACCTCGCCGACCTGGGTGACCAGGTCGACGGTGCCGCGCAGGACCTCGCCGACCACGATGTTGCCGACCTTGGTCCTGGCGTCGACGTTGGCGTCCGCGCGCTGGACGAGGATGCTGCCGTTGTTGCTCCTGGCCCGGAGGTCGCCCCCTACCGCGGCCAGCTGGAGCTGGCCGGAGTAGGCGGTGAACCGGCACCTGCCGAGCAGGCCCTCGCCCCGGATGGTGCCCAGATAGGCCTTCCCCCGGACCTCGGAGCCGCTCGGCAGCTCGACGGTGATGGACACCGTCCCGGGAGCCGAGTCCCGGCCGTACCTGTGGCGCCACGGGTGGCCCTGCCTGATGCGCAGCCCGTCCGCGGTGTAGCTGACGTCGACCTCGCGTGCGGCCTTGACGTCGAGGGGCAGCTCCGGGTCGTACGGCGCCACCGTGACGACGGTGTCGTCGCGGTCGCCGGCGATGATGGCCACTTCGCCGACCGCCAGCGTGATTTCGGCCTTGATGGGCTCGGGAGTCCTGAAGGTGGGCACGTTATCCCTCCACTCGGGGCCGCGGGGCGCGGCCCGCGGTCAGCTCGGCCGGTCGGGCCGCTCGCGGTTGAACGCCTTGAGTGACCAGAACAGGCCGAGTACGCCGAACCCGGTGGACCAGACAAGGGCGATGATCGCGCTGTTGCCGACGGGGGTGCCGAACATCAGCCCGCGCAGCGTGTCGATCATCGGGGTGAAGGGCTGGTACTCGGCGAACCACCGCACGCCGGCCGACATCGACTCGGGCGGCACGATTCCCGAGCCCACCAGCGGCAGCAGCACCAGCGGGAACGGGCCGTTGCTCGCCGAGCCGACGGACTTGGCGGCGAGGCCGAAGGCGAGGCCCAGCCAGCACAGGGTGAAGCTGACGTAGGCCAGGAAGCCGAGGATGGCGAGCCACTCCAGGAACGTGGCGGTCGGCGACAAGCCCATCAGGAAGGCGATCCCGATGACGACGGCCATGCTGAGCAGGGCCTGGATCACGCTGGACAGGACGCGGGCCACCAGGATGGACGGCGTGTAGATCGCCATGGTCCGGAAGCGGTTGAAGATGCCGCCGGTCATGTCGACGCTCGTCAGCGTGGAGGTGCCGATCAGCTGCGACGCGGCGGTCATGATGATGAGGCCGGGCAGCAGGTAGTTGACGTAGCTGCCCGAACCGCCGGCCTTCACCGTGTCTCCGAGCGCGCCGCCGAAGACGTAGTTGAACAGCAGCAGGAACAGCACGGGGATGCCGATGATGGCGCCGACGGCCACCTTGTCGCGGAGCTGGTTCTTGATGTTGCGCCGCAGCATCGTGGACAGGTCGCGCAGCGGGTAGACCCTGACCTGCGGCGCGGCGGCGGGACTGACGGCGGCGGAGGTCGTCATGACGAGGCCTTTCGCTGCTGGCCGGTGAGGGCGAGGAAGACGTCGTTGAGGTCGGGCGTGTGCAGCGAGATGTGCGGCACCTCGTCGACGTCGATCCGGTTGAGCACCTCCAGCACCGACCGCGCGCTGGTGTCGTTGGGGACCTGCAGGGTGAGGTCCTCATCGTTGCGGGTGGCCCCGTCGAACCGGGCGGCGGCGGCCTCGAACGCGGTCCTGGACGTGAAGTTCAGCACCAGGTGACCGCCGGGGACGCGCCGCTTGAGCTCCTCCGCGGTGCCGAGGGCGACGATCTTCCCGCCGTCGAGCACGGCGACCTGGTCGGCCAGCTGGTCGGCCTCCTCCAGGTACTGCGTGGTGAGGAGGATCGTGGTGGCCTCGGTGCGGACCAGGTTGCGGATGAGGTCCCACATGCCGACCCGGCCGCGTGGGTCCAGGCCGGTGGTCGGCTCGTCGAGGAAGATGATCCGCGGCCGTCCCACCAGGGTCATCGCGAGGTCCAGGCGGCGCTGCATGCCGCCCGAGAACGCGAACACCGGCTTCCTCCCGGTGTCGGCCAGGTCGAACAGGCCGAGCAGCTCGGCGGCCCGCTCGCGGCCCTCGCGCCTCGGCAGATGCCAGAGGTCCGCCATCAGCAGGAGGTTCTCCTCGGCGCTGAGGTAGTTGTCCACGGCCGAGAACTGGCCGGTGACACCGATCACCGAGCGCACCGCCAGCGCCTCGCGCCGCACGTCGTATCCCGCGACGTGGATCTCGCCGTCGTCGGGCGAGGTCAGCGTGGAGAGCACCCGCACCGCGGTCGTCTTGCCCGCGCCGTTCGGGCCGAGGAGGGCGAAGACCTGCCCCTCCGGGACGGAAAGATCGATTCCGTCGAGGACCACCTGATCACCGTAGGACTTGCGGAGTCCACGGACGTCGATCGCGGTCCGGACAGCGGTGCTGGTACCGCTTGACTGGCTGGTTGGGACGGTCATGATGACCCCATGGTTTGGGTTCGACGTAGTCATGAACAGTGTTCAACTCGGGATGTTACGTAGAACTTGAGCGCTGTGCAAGTGGCTTTCGAACACTGTGCAAGTCCCGTGGAACCAGGCCCCCCACGGCCGTCGAGCCCGACTCCGGCCAGCCGTCCGGCCGAGCCGGAGGTGTGCAGGTCCGAGGACCGCATCCCCGGACGGGCAACGGAATCAGGAATTCCGTTACCCGTCCTCGGTCAAGGTTCCCGATCCGCTTACGGCCGTCGAGCCCGACTCCGCCCGGCCATCCGGCCGGACCGGAGGTATGCAAGTCCCAGGACCGCATCCCCGGACAGGCAAAGGAATCAGGAATTCCGTTACCCGTCCTCGGTCAAGGTTCCCGATCCGCTTACGGCCGTCGAGCCCGACTCCGCCCGGCCATCCGGCCGGACCGGAGGTGTGCAGGTCCGAGGACCGCATGGTGACGTCCCCTGAAGTGGTGTAACTCCTGGGGATCTTCGTGAAGGGCGTCGATGGCCCGCTACCTCGCGCCTAGGGCGGCGCGTTCATGATCACGGTCATGGAAATCACACCACCTGGCGGGACGTCACCGACCGCATCCCCGGACAGGCAACGAAATCAGGAATTCCGTTACCCGTCCTCGGTCAAGGTTCCCGATCCGCTTACGGCCGTCGAGCCCGACTCCGGCCGGCCGTCCGGCCGAGCCGGAGGTGTGCAGGTCCGAGGGCCACATCCCCGGACGGGCAACGGAATCAGGAATTGCGTTGCCCGTCCTCGGTCAAGGTTCCCGATCCGCTTACGGCCGTCGAGCCCGACTCCGGCCGGCCATCCGGCCGAGCCGGAGGTGTGCAGGTCCGAGGGCCACATCCCCGGACGGGCAACGGAATCAGGAATTGCGTTGCCCGTCCTCGGTCAAGGTTCCCGATCCGCTTACGGCCGCGGGGCCCGGCCCCCCTTCGGTCCAGGGACCCGAGGACGGCCCGGCGAGACCCCTCTCCGGACGGCCCCTCGGTCCAGGGACCTGAGGGCGGCCCGGCGGGACCTCTCACCGGACGGCAGTCGGGGGTGGCCGGTTGGGCCCGCGTCCCGTCGACCGGACAGCGGAGGCGGGCGGAAACGGGCGCAGCCGGTGTCGCTTGACGTTTCCGCCCGCGGCGATGAATGTATTAGGCGTCGCGGCGGCCCGCATCTTCCTAGCGGGGCCGGCCGAATTCCCAGGTTCGCCTGATCCGCAGTAAGGCCCCCTTTTCGTAGCGGGCCGGGGAATCTCCCCGCGGGGCCGGCGGAATACTCCACGGACGCTTCACGAGCAGGGGGTGAAATCGCATGGGTTCGTCATGGGGCTGTGAACTCCTCCCCGAGAGCCGATATGTGTGGCGGGCGAGGAATCCGGGGCACACGCACCGGCTGATCTGCTTTCCCCATGCCGGTGCCGGCGCCTCCGCGTTCGCCGGCTGGGCCGGGCTTCTGCCACCGGGGACGGAACTCGTCGCGGTGCAGTTGCCCGGCCGCCAGAATCGCGTCGCCGAGGAGCCTTTCAGCGAGTCCGGGCCGCTCGTCACCGCGCTCCTGCACGCCCTGCGGCCGGAGTTCGGCGGCGCGTTCTCGTTCTTCGGCCACTCCGGCGGCGCGGCCCTGGCATACGAGCTGACCTGCGCGTTGCGGGCGCGGGGACGACCCGGTCCCGAACACCTCTTCCTCTCCGCGCAACCGGCTCCCGGCACCACGGGAATCCGGCGGCTGCACCACCTGCCGGACGACGAGTTCCTCGCCGAGGTCCTCGCCCTCGGCGGTATAGACCCGGAACTGTCCGGCGACCCGGACGCCATCGCCCTGCTGTTGCCGTTGCTGCGCACGGATTTCGGCCTCTGGGAACGCGACCCCCCGGCGCGGAAAGACCCGCTGGAGTGCCCCGTGACCGTGCTGTGCGGCGAATCCGATCCCCGGGCGCCGCTCACCTCGGTGACCGGGTGGGAAAGCGCCACCACGGGCGAGTTCCGTATCCGGGTGTTCCCGGGCGGTCATTTCTATTTCCACGACGCCGCCGCCGAGGTGGTGTCGTTCATCGGGGACACGATGCTCGCGGCCACGACCGGGCGGAGAAACGCATGACATCTCCAGAATTCGTCGCTCCGGGATTCGTCGACGACGTTCTCGCGGCGGCCAGGGCGATTCCCGGCGTGACGGACGCGGCCGCCGTCCTGCGGCGCCGCGCCCGGTTCACCGGGCCCGCCCCCGCGGCCGGGGCGGTCCCGGCGACGGCCGGCGCGCCGCGGCGGCCCCCGGCGGAGCTGTACGGCGGCCCCCCGCGGATCCCCGAAGGCGCGCCTGCGACGCTGCGGGACGCGCTGCGCGCGGCGGCGGAGCAGGCGCCGGGCAAGGGCACCGTCTACATCCGGCGTGACCGTGACGACGTGCTCCAGACCTACCCCGAGCTGCTCGCCGACGCCGAGCGGGTGCTCGCCGGCCTGCGCGCCGCCGGTCTGCGCCCGGGGGACGCCGCCCTGTTCGTCTTCGGCGACAACCGCGGCTTCATCACCGCCTTCTGGGCCTGCGTCCTCGGCGGGTTCGTGCCGACGCCGGTCGCCGTCGCCACGACGTACGACGCCCACAACGAGGTGACCCGCAGGCTGCACAACGCCTGGAACCTGCTGGGACGGCCGGTCCTGCTCACCGACACGGCCACCGCCGCCGCGCTCGGGGGCGTGCGCGCCCTCTGGGGCGAGCCGGGTGTCCGGCTGCGCACCGTCGAGGAGCTGCTGGAGAATGCGCCGGACCACGATTGGTTCCCCGCCACACCGCGGGACCCGGTGCTCAACCTGCTCACCTCGGGCAGCACCGGCGTGCCCAAGTGCGTGCGGCACACCGGCGAGAGCCTGCTGGCCCGGACGTTCGCGGTCGCCGAGCACTGCGGCCTCACCTCCGACGACGTCGGCCTCGTCTGGATGCCGCTCGACCACGTCACGGTCGCCATGTACAACGTGCGCGACCTGGTCCTGCGGTGCACGCACGTCAACGCCAGGACCGACCACTTCCTCGGCGACCCGTTGCTGTGGCCGCACTGGATGGACCGCTACCGCGTGACCAACACCTGGGCGCCGAACTTCGCCTTCTCCATGGTCAACGAGTACGCGGCGGAGATCCGTGAGCGGTCGTGGGACCTGTCCTGCGTCCGCGAGATGGTCAACGGGGGCGAGCCGGTCATCGCCGCGACCAGTCAGCGCTTCCTCTCGCTGCTGGCGCCGCACGGGCTGCGGGCGGACGTGATGACCCCGGCCTGGGGGATGTCGGAGACGTGCTCCGGGGTCACCTACACCCGGCAGAACCGCGACGACCCCGCGGCCGGCACCGTCGCGATCGACCCCGCGACGCTCGGCGGCACCATCCGCCACCTGCCGCCGCGCGACGAGAAGGCGGTCGTGCTGTCCACCGTGGGCCGCCCGATCCCCGGGGTCCGGCTGCGCGTCGTCGGGGACGGCGGGACGGTGCTCCCGGAGGACCGCCTGGGAGAGCTGCGCATCACGGGCGGCACGATGATGAGCGGGTACTTCGGCAACGACGAGGCCACCCGCGAGGCGTACGACGAGGACGGCTGGTTCCGCACCGGCGACCTGGCGTTCGTCCACGACGGCGAGGTCGTCATCGCCGGGCGGGTCAAGGACCAGATCATCGTGCGCGGCGTCAACCACCTGGCGCACGAGATCGAGAGCGTCGTCGAGCGCGTGGACGGCGTGCGGGTCACCTTCGTGGCCGCCGCCGGCCTGCGCGACCCGGGCGAGAGCACCGACCGGCTGGTGATCTTCTACGTGCCGGAGCGGCAGGACCCCGGCGCGACGGAGGCCCTCACCCGCGAGATCCGCGCCACGCTCGGGCGCGAGGCCGGGCTCGTGCCGGACGTGCTGGTCCCGGTCACCGAGGCTGAGTTCCCCAAGACCGGCAGCGGGAAGATCCAGCGGGCCGCGCTGGTGCGGGAGCTGCGCGCGGGGACGTTCGACGACCGCGTGATCGGCGCCGGGCCCGAGAGCGGCTCCGACACGTGGCTCGTGCGGCGGCAGTGGGCGCCGTTCCCCCTCCCCGCCGCGGGCGCCGCCGGGACGGGGACACTGCTGGTGATCGGCGAGGACGCCGTCCTCGGGCGGCTGGGCCTGGACGGCGCCGTCGTCGCGATCCGCGGCGGAGACGGGATGAGCCTGGAGGCGCCCGGACGGTACCGCGTCGCGGCGGACCGGCGTGCCGACGTGCGGCGCCTGCTGGCCGCGGTGACCGAACGGCACGGCCCGATCTCCTCCGTGGTCCTCGCGCTGCCCGGGGCGGCCGGGAACGACGACCCCGCGGCGCGGCTGGCGGCGGTGACCGCGGAGGTGACCGCTCTCGCCGGGGCGCTCGCCGCCGGGGACCTCGGCGGGCCGCTCCTGCTGGTGCTGACCGCCGGAGCCGTGCACGTCGAGGACGGCGACGCCGTCGACCTCGGCACCTGCGCGCTGC
Organism: Sphaerisporangium aureirubrum; assembly: GCF_042658925.1. NCBI lineage: Bacteria > Bacillati > Actinomycetota > Actinomycetes > Streptosporangiales > Streptosporangiaceae > Sphaerisporangium > Sphaerisporangium aureirubrum. The sequence goes on along the minus strand of NZ_JBHSRF010000059.1, from coordinate 44,592 downwards.
CGGGGCTGATCAGGACCGCCGCCACCGAGCTCGCCCCGGCGGTGGTCCGGCAGGCCGACCTGCCCGCCGAGCCGAGCCGGTGGCGCGAGGCGGTCCTGGCCGAGCTCACCGACCGCCGGTACGCCGGTGTCGTCGCGGTACGGCCCAGCGGGCGGTGGCGCCCGCGCCTCGTGCCCGTGGACGACGACACGGCCGCCGCCGCGGGGCCGCCCGTGGTCCCCGGCGGGCTGTACCTGGTCACCGGAGGGCTGGGCGGCATCGCGCACGAGATCTGCGGCCATCTCCTGGCCGCCTACGGCGTCCGGCTGGTGATCGCCGGCCGGTCGCGGCCCACCGGGGAACGCGAACAGCGGCTCAAGGAGCTCTCCACCCTCGGCGAGGTGGAGTACCACCTGATCGACGTGGCGAAGCCCGGCCTGGCCGAGGCCGCCGCGCGGACCGCCGAGGCACGCTGGCAGCGCCCCATCGACGGCGTCCTGCACCTGGCCGGGGCGGACCCGACCGGGCAGTGGGCGGACACCGAGCGGCACACGATCGCCCGCGAGTCCGCGGCGACGTACGCCGAGCAGTACCGGGCCAAGGTGGCGGGCACGCTGGCCGTGGCGAAGGTGCTCGAGTCCCGGCCGGACGCGAGCCTGGTGCTGTTCGGCTCGGTCAACGGCGAGTTCGGCGGGCACTCCTTCGGGGCGTACTCGGCGGCCAACAGCTTCCTCGTCGGCTTCGCCGACCACTGGCACCACGAGCGCCGCCGGACGGTGCGCTGCGTCGGGTGGAGCATGTGGACCGGGACCGGGATGAACCGCTCGCAGCCGACCGCGGCGGCGCGGCACCGAGGGTTCCGCCCGATCGACCCGGCCCACGGGCTGCGCCTGTTCCTGACGGCCGTCACCGCGCCGCACCACTACCTCCTCGCCGGGCTGGACCTGGCGAACCCGGCGATCGTCGACGAGCTGGCCGCCGACCGGCTGCGCGTGAGCGAGTTGCTCGTCGCCTACACCGGCGAGGAGGCCGCGCTCGCGGGGATACGGACCGCTCTCGCCCCGAGCGGGCGGCGGTGCCCGGTGCCGATCCGGGTGGTGCGGGTGCCGCGGATCCCCGGCGGCGAGGACGGCGGCGTGGACGCCGCGCGGCTGCTGCTGGACGCCGACCGGGCGGGCCGCACGGCCGCCGAGCCCGCGACCGACCTGGAACGCCTGATCGCCCGCATCTGGTGCGAAGCCCTCAACCGGCCGGTGGTCGGCAGGGACGAGTCGTTCTTCGACCTCGGCGGCGACTCCCTGCGGGCCACCCGGCTCCTCACGCTCGTGGACCGCAGGCTGTCGGTCCGGCTCACCAGCCACCAGCTGTACACGTCCCCCACCGTGGCCGCGATGGCCGACGCCGTCGCGAAGGCGCGGCGGCCCTGATCGCGTCGCGGCGCCCGCGCCGCGACGACTCTTCTCCACCCGGACGTCCCCGGGCGGCGCCATGCGATGTCGATCGAGGAGTAGGCGAAGATGTTCCCTCTGTCCAATGCGCAGCGGCGCCTGTGGTTCATCGACCGGTTCGAGGGACCTTCGGCGACCTACAACGTCCCCTTCGTGATACGGCTGCGCGGTGCGCTCGACGTCGCGGCGCTGCGCGCGGCGGTGCGGGACGTCGTCGGCCGGCACGAGATCCTGCGCACCCGGATCGTCGACGACGCGGGTGAGCCCGCCCAGCTCGTGGTGCCGCTCGACGAGCTCGACCTCGACATCCCGCTCCTCGACGCGGCCGGCGGGGAGGCCGGGCGCGTGGCGCGGCACCGGTTCGACCTGTCCGCCGAGATCCCCGTGCGCGCGTGCCTGCTGCGGCACGGTCCCGAGGAGCACGACCTCGTGCTCACCGTGCACCACATCGCCGTGGACGGCGAGTCCATGCTGCCGCTGGCCGGTGACCTGGAGACGGCGTACACCGCCCGCGCGCGGTCCGCCGCGCCGCGGTGGCCGGAGTCGCCGGTGCGGTACCGCGACTACGTGGCGTGGCAGCGGGAGCTGCTGGGCGACCCGGGCGACCCCGGGAGCAGGGTGGCCACCCAGCTGCGGTACTGGCTGGACCGGCTCGCCGGCGCCCCGCCGCAGATCTCGCTGCCCACCGACCGGCCGCGGCCCCCGGCGCCCAGCCACCGGGGTGACGTCGTGACGTTCCCGATCCCCCCGGAGCTGCTGGCCGCGCTGGAGCGGGTGGCGGGCGCGCACGGCGCGACGACGCCGATGGCCCTGCAGGCGGCGCTCGCCGTGCTGCTGCACCACCTCGGCGCGGGCGAGGACGTCCTGATCGGCGCCACCATCGCGGGCCGTACCGACGAGGCGCTGGCCGACATGGTGGGCTTCTTCGTCAACACGTGGGTGCTGCGCGCCGACCTGTCCGGCGCCCCGACCTTCGAGCAGGTGCTGGCGCAGGTCCGCGGCCGGGCGCTGGAGGCGTACGAGAACCAGGACGTGCCGTTCGACCTGCTGGTGGAGGCGCTGAACCCCGAGCGCTCCACCGCCCGGCACCCCGTCTTCCAGGTGATGTTCACCTGGCAGTCCGAGGACCGGATCACGCTGGACCTGCCCGGGGTGTCGGCGTCCCTGGAGGCCGTGCCGACCGGGACCGCGAAGTTCGACATGGAGCTCAACTTCGCCCACGACTCCGGCACGGGGAACCTGCGCTGCGTCCTGGAGTACGCGACGGACCTGTTCGACCGGGAGACCGTGGAGCGGTTCGCGGCGCGGTTCCTGTCGCTGGTGGAGGCGCTGACCGCCTGCCCGGCGCGGCCCGTCGGGGTGGTGGACGTGCTGCTGCCCGCGGAGCGGGAGTCGCTGGGCGCGGTGAACCGGACGTCGGCCCCGGTGGCGGAGCCGACCGTGCCGCACCTGGTCCGCCGGGTGGTGGAGGCGGTTCCCGGCGCGGTGGCGGTGGCGTGCGCGGACGTCGAGCTGACCTATCGGGAACTCGGCCGCCGGGTGGAGGTGATGGCGGCGGAGCTGGTGCGCCGGGGGGTCGATCGCGAGTCGCTGGTGGGCCTGGCGGTGTCCCGGTCGGTGGACCTGGTGGTGGCGATGCTCGCCGTCTTCGAGGCGGGTGCCGCCTACGTGCCGATCGATCCGGGTTATCCCAGCGCGCGGCTGGGCCGGATCCTGGCGGACGCGCGTCCGGTGCTGGTGCTGACCGACAGGGCGTCGGTGGACACGCTGCCCGGCGGAGACGTCCCGTACGTCTGCGTGGAGGACCTGGACCTGTCGGGTCCGCCCCTCGGCGGGACACGGGCGGTGCCCGACGGCGCGGCCTTCGTGATGTACACCTCCGGCTCGACCGGGATCCCCAAAGGCGTGTGCATCACCCACCACAACGTGATGTCCTGCCTGCCCGCGCTCGTGGCGGCCGTGGGCGCGCCGGGGTCGCGGATGCTCGCCGGGACGTCGATCAACTTCGACGTGTCGGTCTTCGAGATCCTCACCACCCTCTCCACCGGCGGCACCGTCGAGATCGTCCCCGACGTCCCCTCCCTCGGCGAACGCCCCCTCCCGCTGGACGGCGGCGTCGTCAGCACCGTGCCCTCGGTGTTCACCCAGGTCGTCGAACGGCTCGCCGCGAACGGGTCCCGGCCGGACACCGTGGTCTTCGGGGCGGACACGCTGACGGCGCAGCTGGTGGCGCGGGTGCGTGAGCTCTTCCCCGGCGTGCGGGTGGTCAACTGCTACGGCCAGAGCGAGACGTTCTACGCCACCTGCTTCACCCTGCCCCCCGACCAGCCCTGGGACCGGAAGGCCAACGCCCCCATCGGACGCCCGCTCGGCAACGTCCGCACCTACGTGCTGGGACAAGGGCTCGCGCCCGTCCCGCCCGGCGTGATCGGCGAACTCTACGTGGCCGGGACCACCGTGGGCCGCGGCTACCTGGGATTACCCGCCCAGACAGCAGAACGCTTCGTCCCCGACCCCTACGGCCCGCCCGGATCACGCATGTACCGCACCGGAGACCTCGCCCGGTGGAACACCGACGGACAACTCGAATACACCGGACGCGCCGACACCCAAGTCAAGATCCGCGGCCTGCGCATCGAACCCGGCGAGATCGAAACCACCCTCACCACCCACCCCGGCATCGCCCAAGCACTCGTCCTCACCCGGCCGGGCCGCACCGGAGACACCCACCTGGTCGGCTACATCGTCCCGGCCGGGATGAACTCCTCCTGGATCAGCACCGCGGAGAGCATCAGCGAGACCGAGGTCGACCTCACCGGCGGCGTGTCGGCGGCGGAACTGCGCCGCTTCGCCGCGGCCCGGCTGCCCGAGTACATGGTCCCCGCGGCGTTCGTCGTCCTGGACCGGCTCCCCCTGGACCCGAACGGCAAGGTGGACCGCAACGCCCTCCCGGAGCCGGAGTTCCGCGGCGCGACGTACCGGACGCCGGCCTCCCCCGCCGAGCGGATCCTGGCCTCGGTGTACGCCGAGGTGCTGGGCCTGGAGCGGGTCGGAACGGACGACGACTTCTTCTCGATCGGCGGGGACAGCATCCGCTCGATCCAGGTGGCGTCCCGGGCCGCCGCGCAGGGTGTCAGGGTCAGCCCGCGGGAGATCTTCCAGCACCGCACGGTGACCGAGCTGGCGGCGGCCGTGACCCGCCGGGGCGACGAGACCGGGGGGCTGGCCGAGCTGCAGGGCGGCGGCCTCGGCTGGATGCCGCTGTCCCCCATCGCGCACTACCTGATGGAGCTCGGCGGCGGGTACGGCCGGTTCGCGATGTCCGCCGTCGCCGAGCTGCCCGAAGACATCGACGAGGCCGGTCTGCTGGACGTGCTGACGGCGGTGCTGAACCGGCACGACGCGCTGCGCACCCGCCTCGAACGCGACGGGCTGCGCGCCGCGCCGCCGGGCTCGGTGGATCCGGACGAGCTGCTGCACAGGGTCGGGTGCGACGGCCGCTGGGACGCGCGGTGGCGGGCGCTGGCCGCCGCCGAGCTGGACGCGGCCGCGGGCCGCCTGGACCCGGCCGGTGGCGTGATGGTCCAGGCGGTCTGGTTCGACGCGGGGACGGCGGGCGCCGGGCGGCTGCTGCTGGTGCTGCATCACCTCGTCGTCGACAGCGTCTCCTGGCGCATCCTGCTGCCCGACTTCGCCGAGGCCTGGGAACAGGTCCGCGCGGGGAAGAGACCGGCGCCGCGCGCGGCCGGCACGTCGGCACGGCGCTGGGCGCACGCGCTAGCCGAGGAGGCCCGGCGCCCGGAGCGGGTCGCCGAGATGCGGCTGTGGCGGTCCGTGGTCACCGGCCCGGACCCGGACCTCGGTGTCAGGCCGCTCGACCCGGCGGTGGACGTGATGTACACCGTGGACCACGTGTGGCTGCGGGTCCCCGCCGCGGTGACCCAGGCCCTGGTCACGGAGCTTCCCGCGGCGTTCCGGGGCGGCGTGGACGAGGGACTGCTCGCCGCGCTGGCGCTGGCGGTACGGCGGTGGCGCGGCGACCGCGGCGTCGACGAGCGTTCCCTCCTGGTCCGCCTGGAGGGTCACGGGCGCGAGGAGCGGGTCGTGCCCGGCGCGGACCTCACCCGTACGGTCGGCTGGCTCACCAGCATGTACCCGGTCCGGCTCGACCTCGGCGACATCGACACGGCCGAGGCCCTCGCGGGCGGCGCCGCGGCGGGCGACGCCATCAAGGCGGTCAAGGAGCAGCTCCGCGCGATCCCCGACCACGGCCTCGGCTACGGCCTGCTGCGGTACCTCAACGACGAGACCGGCGCCGAGCTGGCCGGGTACCCGTCCGGCCAGATCGCCTTCAACTACGTCGGCCGTTTCTCGGCCGCGGACATGCCGGAGAACCTGCGCGGCCTCGGCTGGACCGAGGTGCCCGGCGCCCGCGACCTGATCGCCACGCCGGACGCGGACATGCCCGCCATGGCCGTCCTGGAGATCAACTCCCTGGTCACCGACACCGGTGAGCTGACCGCGCGGTTCGCCTTCCCGGCGGGCGTGCTGTCCCGCGCCGACGTGCAGGAGCTCGCCGACCTGTGGTCGGCCGCGCTGGCGGGCCTCGCCGCGCACGTCGCCGAGCCGGGGGCGGGCGGCCTCACACCGTCGGACGTGCCGCTGGTGCCGGTGACGCAGCGCGACCTCGACGCCTGGCGGCAGCGGTACGGCGAGCTGGCGGACGTGTGGCCGCTGACCGCCATGCAGCAGGGCATCCTGTTCCACTCGCTGCTCGACACCTCCGCCTACGACGCCTACCAGATGCAGTTCGTGCTGCACCTGTCCGGGGAGATCGACCCGGCCCGGATGCGCGCCGCCGGGCAGGCGCTGATCGACCGGCACCCCAACCTGCGCTGCGCCTTCCCTCCCGACTCCACCGGCGGCCTGGTGCAGGTCGTGCCGGCCCGGGTCGAGCTGCCGTGGCGGCACGTGCGGCTCACCGGCGGCGAGCAGGAGCTGCGGCGGCTGCTGGCCGAGGAGCGCACCACGCCCTTCGACCCCGCGGTGCCGCCGCTGACGCGGATGGCGCTGCTGGAGACCGGGCCCGGCCGCGCGGAACTGGTCATCACCACCCACCACGTGCTGTTCGACGGCTGGTCGGTGCCGCTGCTCATCGAGGACCTGTTCCGCCTCTACGGCGGCGCCGGGGACGCCTCCGGCCTGCCGAGGGCCCCCGCCTACCGCGGGTTCCTCGACTGGCTCGCGCGGCAGGACCGGGACGCGGCCGCCGCGGCGTGGGCCGCCGAGTTCGCCGGGACCGACGACGCCACCCTGCTGGCCCGGGGCGTGCGGGTGCGGCCCGCCGGGGGCGGCGACGTCGGCAACGTCGACGTGCCGCTGCCGCCGGAACTCGTCCGGCGCGTCACCGCCCGCGCCGCCGAGCTCGGCGTCACGGTCAACACCGTCGTCCAGGGGGCGTGGGCGCTGCTGCTCGGCAGGCTGACCGGCCGCCGGGAGGTCGTCTTCGGCTCCACCGTCTCGGGCCGGCCCGCCGCGCTGGACGGGGTGGACCAGATGCTGGGGCTGTTCATCAACACGGTGCCGGTGCGGATGGACTGCGCCCCGGGGGCCACGATGGCCGCGCTGCTGACCGGCCTGCAGGAGCGGCAGGCCGCGCTGCTGGACCACCACCACCACGGTCTGCCCGACATCCTGCGGGCCGTCGGCGTGGAGACGCTGTTCGACACGCTCGTCGTCTTCGAGTCCTTCCCCGTCGACCACGCCGGCCTGAGCGACGCGACGGAGGCGGCCGGCCTGGTCTGCTCGGGTCTCACCCCCGTCGCGGGCACCCACTATCCGCTGGTGGTGACGGCCGACGTGGACCCCGTCCTGCGGCTGTCCCTGCAGTACCAGCACGGCGCGTTCCAGCGCGACGAGGTCCAGGTCATGGCCGAGCGGCTGCACCGGGTGCTGGCCCGGTTCGCCGCGGACCCGGACGTGCCCGCCCGCGAGGTCGAAGTGCTGTCGGAGGCCGAGCGGCGGCGTGTGCTGCACGAGCTGAACGACACCGCCGCGCCCGCGCCGGGCCTGACCGTGCCCGAGCTGTTCGAGCGGCAGGCCGCGGCTACCCCGGAGGCCGTCGCGGTGACCGGGGACGGCGGCTCGCTCACCTACCGCGAGCTGGACGAGCGGGCGAACGCGGTGGCGCACGGCCTGGCCGGGCGCGGCGCGGGGCCCGAGTCGGTGGTCGCGGTCGCGCTGCCCCGCTCGCCGGACCTGGTCGTCGCGCTGCTCGGCGTGTGGAAGGCCGGGGCGGCGTACCTCCCGATCGACCCCGAGCATCCCGGCCACCGGCTCGGGCACGTGCTCGCCGACGCGCGGCCCGCGCTCATGCTGGCCGCGTCCCCTCCCCCGGAGGCGCTGGCGGCGAGCGGCGCCGAGTGGATCGGCGTGCCCCGGCTCGTCGAGGAGGCGGGCGGCCGGACCGGCGCCCCGCGGCGGGCGCCGCGGCCGGGCGAGGCGGCCTACGTCATGTACACCTCGGGGTCCACGGGGATCCCGAAGGGCGTCGTCGTCACCCACGGCAACGTCGCCGGCTGCGTCCCGGGCCTGGTGGAGAGCGTGGGCGGCCCCGGGGCGCGGATGCTCGCCCAGGCGTCGGCGGGCTTCGACGTCTCGGTGTTCGAGATCTTCTCGACGCTGTGCACCGGCGGCGCCGTCGAGATGCTGCGCGACGTGCTGGCCCTGGCCGAGCGCGACGACTGGTCCGGTGTGGTCAGCTCGGTGCCGTCGGCGTTCGCCGAGGTGCTGGACGGCGCGGAGGGCCGCATCGCGCCGTCCGCCGTGGCGTTCGCCGGGGAGGGACTGCCCGCCTCCCTGGTGCGGCGGGTGCGCAAGGTGTTCCCCGGCACGCGGGTGGTCAACGGGTACGGGCAGACGGAGACCTTCTACGCCACGACGTTCGCGATCGGCGGCGGCGACCCGTGGGACGGCGGCCCCGAGGTGCCCATCGGCACCCCGCTGGCCGGCGTGCGCGTGTACGTCCTCGGCTCCGGCCTGGAACCCGTGCCGCCGGGCGCGTACGGGGAGCTCTACGTGGCCGGCGCGACCGTCAGCCGCGGCTACCGCGGCCGTCCCGGGCCGACCGCCGAGCGGTACGTCCCCGACCCGTTCGGGCCGCCCGGTTCCCGGATGTACCGGACCGGCGACCTGGCCCGGTGGAACGCGGCGGGGCAGCTGGAGTACGGCGGCCGGACCGACGTCCAGCTGAAGATCCGCGGTGTCCGGGTGGAGCCCGCCGAGGTGGAGGCGGCACTGACCACGCACCCCGGGGTCGCCGAGGCGGCCGTCGTGGCCCGCAGGGCGCGGGGCGACCGGGGCACCTATCTCGCCGCGTACGTCCTGACCGGGCCGGGCGGCCCGCCCGAGGGGCTGCGCGAGCACGTGGCGGCCACGCTGCCCGACGTCATGGTGCCGTCGGTGTTCGTGGCGCTGGACGCGTTCCCGCTGATGCCCAACGGGAAGCTGGACCGCGCCGCGCTGCCGGAGCCGCAGTTCGGCGGCGGCCGGTACCGGGCGCCGCGCACCGCGCACGAGGCGGCGCTGTGCCGGCTGTTCGCCGAGGTCCTCGGCGAGTCGCGGGTGGGCGTCGACGACGACTTCTTCCTGATCGGCGGCCACTCCCTGCTGGCGACCCGGCTGGTCAACCAGATCCGGGCGAAGCTCGGCGCCGAGGTGCGCATCCGGCAGGTCTTCGACTCCCCCACGGTGGCCGAGCTGGCCCGTCACCTGTCGCCCGGCTCCGCCTCCCGGCCCCCGCTGCGCCGCCTGCCGCGGCTGCCGGAACGCGTGCCGCTGTCGTACGCCCAGCGGCGCCTGTGGTTCATCGACCGGTTCGAGGGGCCGTCCGCGACCTACAACCACGGGCACGTGCTGCGGCTGCACGGCCCGCTCGACGTCCCCGCGCTCGCCGCGGCGCTGCGCGACGTGATCGGGCGGCACGAGGCGCTGCGCACGCTGATCGCCGAGGACGCGGACGGGATGCCGTACCAGCACGTCGTACCGGCGGCGGACGTGCGGCTCGACGTGCCGGTGGTCGAGACCGGGCCGGACGGCGTGGACGAGGCCGTCGACGCCGCGCTGGCGCTGCCGTTCGACCTGGCGGCCGAGATCCCGGTGCGGGCCACGGTGCTGCGGGCCGCCGCCGAGGAGCACGTGCTCGCGCTGGTGATCCACCACATCGCCACCGACGGGGAGTCGATGACACCGCTGACCCGCGACCTGCGCACGGCGTACGCGGCGCGCCTCCGGGGCGCCGCGCCCGGCTGGCCCGAGCCCGCGGTGCGGTACGCCGACTACACGCTGTGGCAGCGCGACCTGCTGGGCGACCCGCACGACCCAGGCAGCGTGCTGTCCACGCAGACGGCGTTCTGGCGGGAGCACCTGGCGGGCGTGCCGCAGCCCGTCCAGCTCCCCGCGGACCGGCCCCGGCCGCCCGTGGCGAGCCACCGGGGCGACACCGTGGAGTTCCGGCTGGCGCCGGAGCTGCTGACGGCGGTCGAGGAGCTGGCCGGCAGGCAGGGCGCCACGGTCTCCATGGTCCTGCAGGCCGCGCTCGCCGTGCTGCTGGGGCGGCTCGGCGCGGGCGACGACGTCGCCGTCGGCGCGCCGATCGCGGGCCGTACCGACGCCGCGCTGGCCGACCTGGTGGGCTTCTTCGTCAACACGTGGGTGCTGCGCGCCGACCTGTCCGGCAACCCGTCGTTCGAGCGGGTGGTGGAGCAGGTCCGGAGCCGGGCGCTGGCGGCGTACGAGAACCAGGACGCGCCGTTCGAGCACCTGGTGGAGGTGCTGAACCCCGAGCGGTCCACCGCCCACCATCCGCTGTTCCAGGTGATGTTCGCCTGGCAGAACGTGGCCGGGGCGAGCTTCGACCTGGAGGGGTTGCGGATCGAGGTGATCCCCGGCTCCACCAGGACCTCCAAGTTCGACCTCATGCTCAACATGGGCGACATCCCCGGGCTCGGCCTCGTCGGGTACCTGGAGTACGCGACGGACCTGTTCGACCGGGAGACCGCGGAGCGGTTCGCGGCGCGGTTCCTGTCGGTGGTGGAGGCGCTGACCACCCACCCCGAGCAGCCGATCGGGCTGGTGGACGTGCTGCTGCCCGGGGAGCGGGAGCTGCTGGCGGCGGTGAACCAGACGTCGGCCGCGGTGGAGGAGGCGACCGTGCCGCACCTGGTCCGCCGGATGGCCGCGACGGTTCCCGGCAAGGTCGCGGTGGCGTGCGACGGCGACGCGCTGACCTACCGGGAGCTGGGACGCCGGGTGGAGGAGATGGCGGCCCGGCTGGCACACCGGGGAGTCGGCCGCGAGTCGCTGGTGGGCCTGGCGGTGTCCCGGTCGGTGGACCTGGTGGTGGCGATGCTGGCCATCCTGGAGGCCGGTGCCGCCTACGTGCCGGTCGACCCCGGCTATCCCAGCACACGGCTGGGCCTGATCCTGGCCGACGCGCGTCCGGCCCTGGTGCTGACCGACCGTGCCTCGCTGGACGGCCTGCCCCGCGCGGACGTGCCCTACCTGTGCGTGGAGGACCTGACCGGCCCGCCCCCGGACGGGGATCGGGCCGCGGGGGCGGTGCCGGACGGCGCGGCCTTCGTGATGTACACCTCCGGCTCGACCGGGATCCCCAAAGGCGTGTGCATCACCCACCACAACGTGATGTCCTGCCTGCCCGCGCTGGTGGCGGCGGTCGGCACCCCCGGTGCGCGGATGCTCGCCGGGACGTCGATCAACTTCGACGTGTCCGTCTTCGAGATCCTCACCACCCTCTCCACCGGCGGCACCGTCGAGATCGTCCCCGACGTCCCCTCCCTGGCCGAACGCCCCCTCCCCCTGGACGGCGGCGTCGTCAGCACCGTGCCCTCGGTGTTCACCCAGATCGCCGAACGGCTCATCGCCAACGGATCGCGGCCGGACACGGTGGTCTTCGGCGCCGACACGCTGCCCGCGCAGTTGGTCGCACAGGTGCGCCAGGCGTTCCCCGGCGTGCGGGTGGTCAACTTCTACGGCCAGAGCGAGACCTTCTACGCCACCTGCTTCACCCTGCCCCCCGACCAGCCCTGGGACCAGAAGGCCAACGCCCCCATCGGACGCCCCCTCGGCAACGTCCGCACCCACGTCCTCGGCCCCGGCCTCGTCCCCGTCCCGCCCGGCGTGATCGGCGAGCTGTACGTGGCCGGGACCACCGTGGGCCGCGGCTACCTGGGATTACCCGCCCAGACAGCAGAACGCTTCCTCCCCGACCCCTACGGCCCGCCCGGATCACGCATGTACCGCACCGGAGACCTCGCCCGGTGGAACACCGACGGACAACTCGAATACACCGGACGCGCCGACACCCAAGTCAAGATCCGCGGCCTGCGCATCGAACCCGGCGAGATCGAAACCACCCTCACCACCCACCCCGGCATCGCCCAAGCACTCGTCCAGACCCGGCCGGGCCGCACCGGGAACACCCGCCTCGTCGCCTACGTCGTCCCGGCAGGTGAGGACGCCCTCGACGAGCTCGACCTCACCCGGGACGTGTCCGCGGGGGCGCTACGCCGCTTCGCCGCGGCCCGGCTGCCGCAGTACATGGTCCCCGCCGCGTTCGTCGTCCTGGACCGGCTGCCGCTGGACCCCAACGGCAAGGTGGACCGGGGCGCCCTCCCGGAGCCGGGCGTGCAGACCACGGCGTACCGGGCCCCCAGCGACGCCGAGGAGATCGTTCTCGCCGGGGTCTTCGCCCAGCTGCTCGACCTGGACGTGGTGGGCACCGAGGACGACTTCTTCGCGATCGGCGGGGACAGCATCCGCTCCATCCAGGCGGTCTCCCAGGCCCGCCGCGAGGGGCTGGACATCACCCCCCGGGAGATCTTCGAGCACCGCACGGTGGCCGCGCTCGCCCGCCTGGTGCGCGACCGCGCGGCGGCCCCGCAGCGGCTCGCCGAGCCGGAGGGCGGCGGCGTGGGCTGGATGCCCGCCCTCCCGATGGCGCGCCACCTCGCCGAGCTCGGCGGCGGCGACCGCTTCTCGATGTCCCTCGTCGTCGACCTGCCCCCCGGCGCGGGCCACGCCGGGCTGGCCGCCACCGTGTCGGCGGTGCTGGACCACCACGACGTGCTGCGGTCCCGCGTGCGCGACGGCGGGCTCGAAGCCCTCCCGCGCGGAGCGGTGGACGCGGCCACGCTGATCCGCCGGGTGCCCTGCGACGGCGACTGGGACGAGCGGTGGCACGCGCTGGCCGCCGCCGAGCTGGACGCGGCCACCGGCCGCCTCGACCCGGCCGGCGGCGTCATGACGCAGTGGGTCTGGTTCGACGCCGGGCCGGTCCGCCCGGGACGCCTGCTCGTCGTGGGCCACCACCACGTGGTGGACGGCGTGTCGTGGCGGATCCTGCTGGCCGACCTCGCCACGGCCTGGGACGACCTGCGGGCCGGGCGCAAACCGGACCTGCCCGAGGTCGGGACGTCCGCGCGCGGCTGGTCGTACGCCCTCACCGAGGCGGCGCGCGCGCCGAAGTGGGTCGCGGAGCTGCCGCTGTGGCGGTCCCTGCTGGAGGGCCCCGACCCGCTGCTCGGGTCCCGGCCGCTGGACCCGGCGGCCGATCTCGCGGCCACGGTGCGGCGCACCTGGGTGCGGCTGCCCGCCCCGGTGACCGAGGCGCTGCTCACCCGGGTCCCCGGCGCCCTCGGCGGCGGCCCGAACGACGTCTGGCTCACCGCGCTGGCCCTGGCGGTGGCGACCTGGCGCCGCGACCGGGGCGTCGACGAGGGATCCGTCCTGCTGCGGCTGGAGGGCCACGGCCGCGAGGAGGACACGGCGCCGGGGGCGGACCTGTCCCGGACGCTGGGCTGGTTCACGAGCATGTTCCCCGTCCGGCTGGACGTGGGGGGCGTCAACCTGGAGGAGGCCAGGGCCGGCGGCGCGGTCGCGATCGCGGCGGCGTTCAAGGCGGTCCGCGAGCAGCTGGCGGTGATCCCGCACAAGGGCATGGGGTACGGCCTGCTGCGCCACCTCAACGAGGAGACCGCGGCCGAGCTGGCCAGGTTCCCCACCGGCCAGATCGCCTTCAACTACCTCGGCAGGCTCGGCGGCCAGGACACCCCCGGCGGCTGGACCCCGGCAGCCGGGACCGAGGACCTGCTCGCCGCCCCGGACGCCGCCATGCCCGCGATGTCCACCCTGGAGATCAACGCGGTGGTGCTGGACTCAGCCGAGGGCCCCCGGCTCAGCGCCGTCTTCGGGGCCCCCGAGGGCCTGCTGCCCGAGGAGGACGTCCGGGAGCTGGCCGAGCTGTGGTGCGCGGTGCTGCGCGGGCTCGCCGAGCACGTCAACCGGCTGTCGGACGTGGCGCTGGTGCCGGTGCGGCGCGCCGAGCTGGAGGAGTGGGAGCAGCGCCACCCCGGCCTGGTGGACGTGTGGCCGCTGACCGCGCTCCAGGCGGGCCTGACCTTCGAGTCCCTGATGGCGGGGGACGGCTTCGACGCCTACCACGTCCAGGTGATCTACCACCTGGCCGGGCCGGTCGACCCGGCCAGGATGCGGGTGGCCGCGCAGGTCCTGCTGGACCGGCACGCCGGTCTGCGGACCGCGTTCGTCACCGACACGACCGGCGCCCTGGTGCAGCTCGTGCTGAACGGCGTGGAGATTCCGTGGCGCGAGCTGGACCTGCGCGGCCACGACGAGGCGGGCCGGGCCGCCGCGTTCGAGGAGTTCCTGGAGCGGGACCGCGCCGACCGGTTCGACCCCGCGGTGGCGCCGCTGCTGCGGCTGTCGCTCGCGCTTACCGGGCCGAAGCGGGCCGAGCTGGTGCTCACGGCGCACCACGCCTTGCTCGACGGCTGGTCGATGGGCGTCTTCGCGCAGGAGCTGCTCCGGCTCTACGGTTCCGGCGGGGACGCCGGGGTCCTGCCGCCGGTCCGCGAGTACAAGGACTTCCTGTCCTGGCTGGCCGGGCAGGACACCGAGGCGTCGGCCGCGGCGTGGACGGCCGCGCTGGACGGCGTCGAGGCGCCGACCCTGGTGGCCCCGCACGCGGGACCGGAGGTGGACCGCCGGCGGCTCGGGCAGCGCCGGGTGCCGCTGCCCGCGGACACCGCGCACGAGCTGGCCCGCCGCGCCGCCGAGCTCGGGGTCACCCTCAACACGGTCGTCCAGGCGGCGTGGGCGGTGGTGCTGTCCCGGCTGACCGGCCGCGACGACGTGGTGTTCGGCACGACGGTCTCCGGGCGCCCGGCGGCGGTGCCCGGGGTGGAGTCCATGGTCGGGCTGTTCATCAACACCCTCCCGATCCGGGTGCGGCTGTCGCCCTGGGACTCGCTGCGCACGGTGCTCACCGGCCTCCAGGAGGCGCAGAACGCGCTGATGGACCACCATCACCACAGCCTGGCCGAGATCCACCGGGCGACCGGGATGCCCGTCCTGTTCGACACCGTGACCGTGTACGAGTCGTACCCGATGGAGCACGGCGGCCCGGCGGACCCGGCGGACGGGCTCACGATCACCGGTGTCCGGTCGGCCAACGGCACGCACTACCCGCTGGGGCTCGCCGCCACGGCCAGCCCCTACCTCACGCTCGTCCTTCAGTACCAGGAGGACCTCTTCGACTCCGCCGCCGCCGGGCGCGTCACCGCCCAGGTGGCCGAGGTGCTGCGCCGGATGGCGGCCGACCCCGCCGTGCCCGTCGGCGCCCTGGAACTGCCGGACCCGGCCGGGCCGCCGCCGGGGGGAGCGGTCGCCGCCGTGGAACCGGCGCGGACGGTCCCCGAGCTCTTCGCGCGGCAGGTCGCCGCGACGCCGGACGCCGTCGCCCTGTGGTTCGAGGACACCTCAATGACCTACCGGGAGCTCGACCGGCGGGCCGGCCTCCTGGCCCGGGAGCTCGCCGCGCGGGGCGCCGGGCGCGAGTCCGTGGTGGCGGTGTCGCTGCGGCGCTCGCCGGAGCTGGTCGTGGCGCTGCTGGCCGTGCTCAGGGCGGGCGCGGCGTACCTGCCGGTCGACGCCGGACTTCCGGCCGGGCGCGTCTCCTACCTCATGGAGGACTCCGGCGCGTGCCTGGTGATCGCCGACGAGTCGACGGCCGCGGCGTTCACCGGCCCGTGCCTGCGGATGGACGACCCGGGCTCCTGGCAGGGCGGCGGGGACCCGGGCCGCCCGCCGCTGCCGGACGGCGCCGCGTACGTCGTCTACACCTCCGGGTCGACGGGCCGCCCGAAGGGCGTGACGGTCACCCACCGCGGCGTGGCCGGGCTCGTCGGCGCGCACGTGGCCGGGATGGGGATCACGCCGGAGAGCCGGATGCTCCAGCTCGTCTCGCCGAGCTTCGACGTCTCGCTGTGCGAGCTGTTCTCCGCGCTGCTGTCGGGGGCGAGCGTGGTGCTGGCCCCCGCGGACGACCTGGTCCCGGGGCCGCCCCTCGCCCGGACCGCCGACCGGCACCGGGTGACCCACATGATGCTGCCGCCGTCGATGCTGGCGCCCGTGCCACCCGGCACGCTGGGATCGGTGCGGTCCCTGGTCGTCGGCGGGGAGCCGGTCCCGCACGACCTGGTGGCGACCTGGTCGGCCGGGCGGCGGATGGTGAACGTGTACGGCCCGACGGAGGCCACGGTCGCCGTCACCATGAGCGGGCCGCTCACCCCCGGCCCCGGCGCCTTCCCGATCGGGCGGCCCGTGCCCGGTGCCGGGGCGCACGTCCTCGACGGGGCGCTGCGCCCGGTGCCGCCCGGCGTTGCGGGCGAGCTGTACGTCACCGGCGAGGGCCTGGCCCGGGGGTACGGCGGACGGCCCGGCCTGACCGCGGACCGCTTCGTCGCCTGCCCGTCCGGGCCGCCCGGGACGCGGATGTACCGGACCGGCGACGTGGTGGAGTGGACGCCGCAAGGGGAGCTCGTGTTCCTCGGCCGAAGCGACGACCAGGTCAAGATCCGCGGGTTCCGGGTCGAGCCGGGCGAGGTCGAGGCGGTGCTGGCCGCCCACCCCGCCGTCGAACGGGCCGTGGTGGTCGCCGGCGGGACGCCGCACGACCGCGGGCTCGCCGCCTACGCGGTGGCCGACGGCGGGACGGACCTGGCCGCAGAGCTGCGCCGGTACCTGCGCGAGCGGCTGCCGGAGCACATGGTGCCCGCCACCGTGACACTCCTCGGCGGTATCCCCACGACCCCGAGCGGCAAGCTGGACCGGAAGGCGCTCCCCGCTCCCGGCCACGCGGCGGCCCCGGCCGGCCGGGCGCCGCGCACACCCCTGGAGACCATGCTCTGCGGCCTGTACGCCGAGGTCCTCGGCCTGCCCGCCGCTTACGCCGACGACGACTTCTTCACCCGGGGCGGGCACTCGCTGCTGGCCGTCCGGCTCATCGCCCGGATCCGGATGGTCCTCGCCGTCGAGGTGCCCCTGCGGTGGGTGTTCGAGGCGCCGACCCCCGCCCGGCTGGCCGCCCGCCTGGAGTCGGCCGGGGGTCAGGAGGAGGAGACCGGCCCGTTCGCGCCGGTCGTCACCCTCGCCACCGGAGACGGCGCCGGGCCGCTGTGGTTCCTCCACTCCGGCGGCGGCCTCTGCTGGACGTACCTCGGCCTGGTCGCCGCGCTGGACACCGACCGGCCGGTCCACGGCATCCAGGCGGAGGGCATCGACGGCGCCGCGCCGCCGCCGCGGTCCGTCGCCGCGATCGTCGAGGACTACACCGCGAAGATCCTCGCCGTGCAGCCGGACGGCCCGTTCCACCTGATCGGGTACTCCATCGGGGGGACGTACGCGCACGCCGTCGCCGCCGAGCTCCAGCGCCTCGGCCACGAGGTGGCGCTGCTGGCCATGCTCGACAGCGTCCCGAGCGACAAACTCGCCGAGCAGGGACCGCCGGACGCCGCCGCCTTCCGCGAGTACTTCCGCCGGATCCTCCCCGCCGGGGCGGGCGGCGACGCGGCCTTCGTCGAGAACGCCGTCACCGTCGTCACGGGCCACGCCGCGCTCATGGCCGCGTACCCCCCGCCCGTCTACCGCGGCGACGCGCTGGTCTTCCGGGCGGACACCGGCTCCGCCGGACCGCTCGCCGCCCTCTGGCGGCCCCACGTCACCGGGACGATCCGCGAGATCGGCGTCCAGGCCACGCACGAGGACATGTACCTGCCCGGACCGGCCGCCGAGATCGGCGGGGTCATCACCCGTGAACTCCAGAAGGGACGACAGCGATGAGCACCAATCCGTTCGACGACGACAACGAGGACTTCTACGTCCTGGTCAACGACGAGGACCAGCACTCGCTCTGGCCCGCCTTCGCCGCCGTCCCGGCGGGCTGGCGCCCGGTGTGCGGGCCGGTGGGCCGCAGGCGGTGCCTGGACTACGTCGAGGAGCACTGGACCGACATGCGGCCGAGGAGCCTGCGCCTCGCCATGGAAGCCGACGCCAGGTAGCGGGGAGGAGATTTCCATGGCCACAGTGGTAGAGCGCTGGAACATCCACCCGTTCCATTCCTGGCTGCGCGGCGACCGGCCCGGGCCCGTGCACTTCGTCGAGGAGATCGGGCTGTGGAACGTCATCGGCTACGCCGAGGTGCACCGCATCCTCAACGACCCCAAGACCTTCTCCTCCACGACGGCGTACCTGGCGCCGGTCACCATCGACCAGGAGTTCTCCGAGGGTGACTTCGCCCAGATGGACCCGCCCGACCAGACGCGGTACCGCAAGCTGGTGAGCAAGGCCTTCACCCCCCGGATGATCGCCGACCTGGAGCCGAGGATCGCCGCGATCACCGCCGAGCTGCTCGACGCGATGAAGGGCAAGGAGCGCGTCGACCTGGTCGAGGACCTCGCCTACCCGCTGCCGGTCGTCGTCATCGCCGAGCTGCTCGGCATCCCGACCGCCGACCTGGAGATGTTCAAGAAGCAGGCGTTCCGGATCATCGAGCAGCTCAACGGCTACGCGTTCCTCTACGACGACGAGCAGGCGCAGCAGAACATCGAGGCCGCGGTGGACCAGTTCCGGCCGATGGTCGAGTACATGCGCGGCCAGGTCGCCGAGCGCAGGGCGAATCCGGGCGACGACCTGCTGAGCCTCCTCGTAACGGCCGAGGTCGACGGCCACCGGCTGACCCGCAACGAGGTCGTCACCATCGCCAACCTCCTGCTCGTCGCCGGCCACATCACCACCACGATGCTCATCGGCAACGCGGTGGCCTGCCTGGACGCCAGCCCCGCCGCGTTCGAACGGGTCCGGGCCGACCGCTCGCTGATCCCGGGCACGCTCGACGAGACCCTGCGCACGCTCACCCCGTCCGCGGCCCTGTCCCGGCGGACCACGACGGACGTCGAGATCGGCGGCGTCAAGATCCCCCAGGAGACGCTGATCCTCGTCTGGCCCGCCGCGGCCAACCGGGACCCGCTCGTGTTCCCCGACCCGGAGACCTTCGACCCCGGGCGCACCCCGAACCCGCACCTCGCCTTCGGCCACGGCGTCCACTACTGCGTCGGGGCGATGCTGGCCAGGCTGGAGGGCCGGATCGCGCTGAACGCGCTGCTGGACCGCTTCCCCGTCCTGCGCACCGACCCGCACGACCCGCCGCGGTTCTTCCCCTCGCCCGACATCATCGGCACCGCCTCCCTGCCGCTGCTCACCCACGAGTGAACGCCCCGGACGGGTCCCCCGAGGCTCCGGGACGCCCCCCGACGGTCGCGACAAGGAGTGATGAATGATGCACAAGGCTGATATGAACCGTGTTCAAGCGTGCGGTATCGTGCGGCTATGCGGCGCGACACCCTGACCCAGGAGCGGATCGTCCAGACCGCCATCGAGTTGCTGGACGCCGAGGGTCTGGAAGGTCTGAGCATGCGCGGCCTCGGCGAGCGGCTGGGCTCCGCCGCCACCGCCGTCTACTGGCACGTCAAGAGCAAGGACAACCTCGTCATGCTCGCCAGCGACGAGGTGTGGCACGAGATCGAGCTGCCCGACCTCGACGCGCACGACTGGCGCACGGCCGGCGCGATGACGGCCAGGGGCATGTTCAGCATGCTGTCGCGGCATCCGTGGCTCGTGCAGGCCCTGGGCTCCCATCTGCTGCGCGGGCCGGGGAAGGCGCGCTACGACGACTACAGCCTCGCGGTGTACGAGAAGGCGGGCTTCGCCGGCGGGGAGGCCGACCGGGCGATGGCCGTGGTGTTCATGTTCGTGCTCGGCAACGCCATCGGCGAGTCCGCCGCGGTGTCGCTGCGGCGGCGGCTGCGCGAGGAGGGCTCCAACCCCGACGACGTGTTCCGCGAGACCATGGCCGACCAGATGAAGATGGCGCAGGACTTCCCGAGGCTGAGGGCCCGGCTCGCGTCGGTCACCGACGCCGACTACCTCACCGCCCCCGACCAGAGCTTCGTGTGCGGGCTCGAGGTCATCTTCGACGGCCTGGAGAAGCGGCTGAACGACCTCACGCGGCTCAACGGGCACAAACGTCCGGAGGGCCCCGCGTAGGCGGTCCGCGATCACGGCGAGGCGGCGCACCGTCCTCGCCGTACGGTCCGCGCACGACCACGGCGGGCGGCACCCGTCCTCGCCGGGCGGTCCTCTCACGACCCGCGGCGGGCGGCACCGGTCCTCGCCGGGCGGTCCGCGCACGACCCGCGGCGGGCGGCACCCGTCCTCGCCGGTCGGGCCCGCCGGTCAGCGCCGGGCCAGCGCCCGGACCATCCAGCGGGCGACGCCCTCGGGGTTCTCGGCGGAGAGCAGGTGGCCGCCGGGGATCCGGGACACCTCACAGCGGCCCGTGGTGTGGGCGGCCCACCCCTCCAGCGCGACCGCGGCCCGATCGCCGGTGCCGGCGAGGACGTGGACGTCCGCCGCCACCCTCGCCGTGCGCGTCGCCTCGATGGCCGACCAGGACAGCCGCAGGTCCCCGAAGATCATCGCCCGGGTCCGCCCGCCCAGCTCCGGGTCGGCGAGCACCTGCCCGGAGATCTCGGCGCCCATGCCGGTCAGGGCCGCGACGGCGGCCTCCAGGGTGACGGCGCCGCCCTCGGGCGCGGGGGGCCTGGCCGAGGGCGGTGAGTTGGACGCCACGAGCAGCAGCGGCACCCGCGGAAAGACCCCGGCCAGCGCGAGACCGAGGTACGCGCCGAGGCTCTCCCCGTAGACGGCGTCGACCGCCACCCCGGACGGCCGCTCACCGACCGCCGCCCCGGACGGCCGCTCGATGCCGATCGCCGCGCCGGACAAGCGCCCGGCGACGTCCCGGACGGCGAGGGCCGCGTCGGTGAGCGGCGGCTCGGCGTGGCGGCGCCCGTGGCCGGGGAGCTCGGCGACGCGGGCGTCCACCCGGTCGCCGAGCGCCCGCCGCAGCCCGCGGAAGTAGCCCGCGCCGCAGCACGACGGCGGGATGAGCGCGACCACCGGACGGTCCCGGTCACCGGCCATCGCGGCCCCCGTGCCCGTGACCGGTCAGTCCCGCACCGTGCGGAACGGGGTGCCGCGCAGCGTCGAGGTGACGATCCGGTTGTGCCCGTACTCGTCCCGGCCCCGCACCAGGGCCGCGCCCCACCGCTCCAGCGAGATGGCCCCGCCGTACTCCTCGATGTGGTCGGTGTCCGGGTAGACCCGCACCTTCGTCGGGACGTAACGGCTGGCGAAGCCCATCCGGTAGTCCCTGCCGGTGCTGACGTTGGGCAGCGAGGCGTGCATCAGGGTCGACCAGAAGATGACGCACTGGCCCTTCTCCATCACCAGCGGGACCGCGTCCTCCTCGTTCGGCTTCCAGTCCGGGTCGAACTGCAGGTCCCGGTAGTCGTAGCCGAAGAAGCCGCGGCGCACGCCGTTCTTCGTCTCCTGGTTGATGCGCCGGTCGTCGTAGCGCATGTGCCTGGTCTCGTCGTAGTTCATCTGGTGGTGCGTGCCGGGGATGATCTGCAGGCAGCCGTTCTCGCGGGTGGAGTCGGTGAAGGCGGTCCACACCGTGATCGTGCCCGCGCCGAAGTCGTCCTCGGACTCGCCGGGCCACAGCAGCTGCGGCTTCCCGCTGGCGTTGGCGAAGGTGTCCGCCTGGTGCCAGTCGGTGCCCTCGTCGCCGGGGTACTTGGGGAAGAACTCCGAGCGCCAGCACAGCAGGTCCGGCCCGAGGATGTCGGCGACCCGGTCGACGATCTTGGAGTTGCAGACGTGCTCGGCCAGCAGGTCGATGTCGAGGTGCCGGTCGTAGTTGAAGATGTTCGGCGCCCCGATGCTCGCGTCGACCTCGGGGTAGGCGGCGTGCGACCGGTCGAGCGTCTGCCGGTGGATCTTCCGCCACGTCGCGGCGATCTCGTCCGGCCGATAGATGGTGATCGGGCCTACGTAGCCGTTCTCGTGGAAGAACGCGCGCTCCTCATCGGTGAGCCGGTAGGAGACGCGCTCTGCGCCGATGGTCATGGAAACCGCTCCTCACGTCGCGTTCTGCTCGCCGGGCCGCATGGCGGCCACCGCCGCGGCCAGTTCGTCGTCGTACGTCGTCCGCTGGTCCAGGCTCACGCCGTAGGTGGCGCCGAGGTATCCGTTCAGCCGCAGGAACGTCAGCGAGTGGCCGCCGACGTCGAGGAAGTTGTCCGAGCCGGTGATCTCGGGATCGCCGAGCTCGCTCCGCAGCCATTCGACGACGGCTTTCTCGACGTCCTCCCGGGTGGCCTCGCCGGCCCCGACGCCGCTCGCAGGCATCATTCGAATACGCTCCCATCCGCTGTCGTCAATAGACGGCACGCCTGAAACCCGGGGCGCGCCGCACGTCGGGAAATGGTGGGTGAATCGGCGGACGGATCATCGCCGGTCGATTTCCGGATCCCCCGGATATGCGTTTCCCGTCAGCCGAACCGAGCGGAATATAACACCGCCTCCCGGGTCCGGTCATTATCCGGTCGCGGCACCCGGCCGGGCCGGGCCGCCTGTCCCGTCCACGGGACAAAGAGTGCCCGCCGCGGTCTTGAACAGCCCGGCGGGCTGACTTAGCGTGGAAATGCTGGGGGTAATCCATGGGCCGTTTCGTGCGTGGCTCGCGGAAAGAAGAGGGATTGTGACCACTCATCAAGTCGTCAGTGTCTTTCTCGACCTCGCCTTGATCATCCTTCTGGCGCGCACCTTCGGCGCGCTGGCCAGACGCTGGGGGCAGCCGGCGGTCATCGGGGAGGTCCTGGCCGGGATCCTGGCCGGGCCCACGCTGCTCGGCGAAGATCTGTCCCTGTTCCTGTTCCCGATGGAGGCCCGGCCGTTCCTCACCGCGCTGGCGAACATCGGGATCGCCGTCTTCATGCTGCTCGTCGGCCTCGAGATGGACGAGAACCTGCTGCGCGGGCGGGGCCGCATCGCGGTCTCGGTCGCGGTGACCGCGATCGTGCTGCCCCTCAGCCTGGGTGTCTGCCTGGGGTTCTTCCTCGCGCGCAACCACGCGTCGGGGAACACGCTCGGGTTCGTGCTGTTCATCGGCGCGGCCATGTCGGTCACGGCGTTCCCCGTGCTGGCGAGGATCCTCACCGACCGGGGCCTGGCCAGGACCTCGCTGGGCAACATCGCGCTGACCTGCGCCGCCATCGACGACGTCCTCGCCTGGTCCCTGCTGGCCGTGGTCGCCGTCGTGGCCAGCGCGACGGCCAGCAGCCTGTGGCTGCTCCTGCTGTTCCCGGTCTACGTGGCGGTGATGGCCGGCGTGGTGCGTCCCGTGCTGCGCCGTGTCTTCCCCCCCGGCTCGCAGTTGGACACGCGCAGGCTGGGCATGCTGCTGGGCGGCGCGCTGGTGTCCGGCGCGATCACCGAATGGCTGGGGATGCACTTCATCTTCGGGGTGTTCATCTTCGGCGTCATGGTGCCGCGGGCCGGTACCGGGGCGCTTCGCCAGGCCATGCGGGAGCGCGCCGGGGAGTTCAACGGGGTCTTCCTGATGCCCATCTTCTTCGTCGTGGCCGGGCTGAAGGTGCAGCTGTCCGGCATCGGCTGGATGGGGGTCGCCGAGCTGGGGCTGGTGCTGCTGGTCGCCGTCGGCGGCAAGTTCGGCGGGGCGTTCCTCGCCGCCCGCCTGAACCGCATGCAGACCCGGCAGTCCCTGGCGCTCGCCACGCTCATGAACACGCGGGGCCTGACGGAGCTGATCATCCTCACCGCCGGCCTCCAGCTCGGCATCCTGGACAGCTCGCTGTACTCGATCATGGTGGTGATGGCGGTGATCACCACGGTCATGGCCGGGCCCCTGCTCACGCTCATCCGCCCCATGCAGGGGATGCCGGACGAGGAAGGGGACAGGGCCGGGGAGGACCGGCGGGCGGCCGCCGCCCCGGGCGGGGCGGCATGACGCCCGCGGCGGCCGGGTTCTCGCTCGGCCCCGACATGACACGCGCCGTCGCGCGACTGGCCCGCGAGCACGACACGACGCCGCGCACCGTGCTGCGGGCGGCGCTCGTGGTGCTCGCGCACCAGCTCGGCGGCGCGGCGGACGCGGGCGCGATCCTGTCCGGCGATCCACCCTTCGCCGTCCTGGTCGACCGGGTGCGGGCCTCGGCCGCCGCGCCCGGCTTCACACTCGCCGAGGCTCCCGGCGGCCTGCGGATCGAGGACGGCAGCGGGCGCGTACGCGAGGACCTGGCCGTGAGGCTCGTCCGGGTGGTGGAGCAGGTGACGCGCGACCCCGGAACCCGCGTGCGGCGCGTCGACGTGCTGACCGCGCCCGAGCGGCACCGTCTGCTCACCGAGCTCGCGGGCGCCGACGCCCCGCCGCCGCGGCTGACGATTCCCCAGCTCGTGGCGCGGCAGGCGGCGGCGACGCCCGACGCGCCGGCCGTCGTGCACGAGGGCCGGTCGCTGACCTACCGTGAGCTGCGGGAACACGCCGAACGGGTCGCGCGGGCACTGGCGCGTGCGGGCGCGGGCCGTGAGTCCGTCGTCGCGCTCGCCCTCCCCCGCACCGCGGACCTGGTCGTCGGGCTGCTCGGGGTGCTCGCCTCGGGTGCCGCCTTCCTTCCCCTGGACCCCGGCTACCCGGCGCCGCGCCTGCGGCACCTGCTGGCCGACGCCGCCCCGGCCCTGGTCCTCACCGACGCCGCGACGCTGCCGGACCTGCCGGTGGAGGGTACGCGGTGCCTCCTGCTCGACGACCTCGGCGGTCCCGGCGGTCCCGGCGCGGGCGACGGCGAGCCGCCGGGCACCGGGCTCCGGCCCGGCAACCTGGCGTACGTCATGTACACCTCGGGCTCGACGGGGACGCCGAAGGGCGCGGCCATCACCCACGCGACCGTCGTCAACGGCGTCGCGGAGCTGGCCAGGGTCGCCGGGCTGCGTCCCGGGTCGCGGATGCTGGCCAGCTCGTCGATCAACTTCGACGTGTCGGTGTTCGAGATCGTGGCCGCCCTGAGCACCGGCGCCACCGTGGAGGTCGTCCGCGACGTCCTCGCGCTCGCCGGGCCCCGGGGCTGGACCGGCGACGTGCTGCACACCGTGCCCTCGGTGTTCGCCGAGGTGCTCGGGCAGTCCCGAGGGAAGGTCGGCGTGGGCACCGCGTTCTTCGCCGGGGAGGGCCTGACCGCCACGCTGGTCGCGCGGGTCCGCGACGCCGTCCCCGGGGTGCGGGTGGTCAACGCCTACGGCCAGACCGAGAGCTTCTACGCCACGACGTACACCGTCCCGGAGCGCTTCGGCGGCACCGGCGGCGTGCCGATCGGGGCGCCGCTGCCCGGCATGCGCACCTACGTGCTCGGCCCGGGGCTGGTCCCCGTGCCGCCGGGCGTGCCGGGCGAGCTGTACGTCGGGGGCGCGGTGGCGCGGGGCTACCACGCCCGGCCGGGCCTGACCGCCGAGCGGTTCGTGGCCGACCCGTTCGGCCCGCCGGGGCAGCGGATGTACCGGACGGGCGACCTCGCGCGGTGGAACGGGGACGGGGTCCTGGAGGTCCTGGGCCGCACCGACCACCAGGTGAAGATCCGCGGCATCCGGGTCGAACCGGCCGAGGTGGACGCGGTGCTCGGCACGCACCCCGGCGTCGCCCGCGTGGTCACGACGCTCCGCCCGGTGCGGGAGGGCCGCCAGGCCGAGCTCGTCGCGGTGGTGGTCCCCGCCGATCCTGACGCCGGCCTCTCCCCCCGCGCGCTGCGCCGCTTCCTCGCCGACCGGCTGCCGGTCCATCTGATCCCGGCGGCGTTCGTCCTGCTCGACAGGCTCCCGCTCACCCCGAACGGGAAACTCGACCTCGCGGAGCTGTCGGCCCTGGTGTCCGCATCAGGCCACCGCTGACCGCACCGCCGCCTGTCCCGTCGACAGGACGGCCGTGCCCGCGTGAAATCCGGGAATGTCAAGGCTTTCCGGTGAAACGACCGGCCGCCGGGGACCGCCGCGGCCGGGATATAGCAAGGACGGTCTCCGCGTATTCTCAAGCCCGGCGAACGGCACTATTCTCTCCTTAGCGATCGCCCCCGGCCCGCCAGGCGTCAAATGAGCCCGAGCCGCATTCCCGGCGATTCCGAATTCCGAATTCATAATTCCGTAGCGATGAAACACGGTGCCGCCGACAGTTTCGAGCCGCGAGCCGGCACCGCCCGATAGACCGCACACCTCCGGATTCACCGGTGTGCGATCCGGATCGTTCCGGCGTGTGCGGCTCCGGCGGAGACGAGGTGTGGGGATGTCAACCATGGAGACGCGCGCCGCGCCGGCGGCGCGTACGGGCGCCGGCGTCCTGGAACGGGGACAGGCGGAAATACTCCGGGCCGGAATGGAGTCCCTGCGTGAGCACGACCCCGGGCTGACGGATCTGCTCGACGCCGAGGTCCTGGCTCAGCGGGACACGCTCGCGATGGTCGCCTCGGCGAGCCTCGCCGCCCCGTCGGTCCTCGCGGCCGGAGGGTCGGCGCTGTCCAACGTCACGGCGGAGGGATATCCCGGGGCCCGCTACCACCCCGGCGCCGCGCGCTTCGACCAGGTGGAGAACCTCGCGGTCGAGCGGGCCAAGCGGCTGTTCGGGGCCCGGTACGCGAACGCGCAGCCGCACTCCTGCTCCTCGGCGAACCTCGCGGTGCTCGCGGCGCTCGTCCGTCCGGGCGGCACGCTGCTCGGCCTCGGCCTGGACGCGGGGGGCCACCTCAGCCACGGATCCCCGGCCTCCGTCACCGGGCGGCACTACCGCGCCGTCCACTACGGCCTGGACCCCGCCGGCCGGATCGACTACGCGCGGGTCGCGGACCTCGCCGCCGAGCACCGTCCCGCGGTGCTGATCGCCGGGGCCAGCGCCTACTCGCGCACGCTGGACTTCACCCGGTTCCGCGCCATAGCGGACGCCGCCGGGGCGTACCTGGTGGCGGACATCTCGCACATCGCGGGACTGGTGGCCGCGGGGATCCATCCCAGCCCGATCGACGCGGCCCACATCACGACGACGAGCACGTACAAGCAGCTCGGCGGCCCCCGCGGCGGGCTGATCCTCAGCGGCGCGGAGCACCGCTCCCCCGGGCCGGGCGGGGAGGGCACGCTGGAGGGCCTGATGCAGCGCGCGGTGTTCCCGCAGTCCCAGGGCACCCCGCACCCGGCGCTGATCGCGGCCAAGGCGAGGGCGTTCGCGCTGGCGGCCGAGCCGCGGTTCCGGCTGACGATGCGGCGCGTCGTGGAGAACGCCGCGGCGCTCGCCGACGAGCTGACCCGCCTCGGGTACCGGATCCTCACCGGCGGCACCGACAACCACATGGTCGTCGTGGACCTGCGGGGACACGGGATGACCGGCCTGGTCGCCGAACGCGCGCTGGAGGAGTGCGGGATCCTCGCCAACCGCAACCGCGTCCCCGGCGACACCAAGCCGCCGCAGGTCGCCGGCGGCCTGCGGCTCGGCACCAACATCCTCGCCCAGCGCGGCCTCGGCCCGGACGAGACCCGGGAGTGCGCGCGCCTGCTGCACGCCGTGCTCGCCGCCACGACCCCGCTGAGCGACACCGGCCACAGCGTCGACCCGGTGACGGCCACCGAGGTCCGCGCGGGCGTGCGGTCGCTGTGCGAACGGCACCCGGTGCCCGCGGACGACGGGCCGCCGACCCCATGAGGGAGACCCGGTGAACCCCACCTCCGGCAGGGCGCACGCCGCACCGCCGCCCGTGCTGCTGCCCGCGGACCGCCCCCGTCGGCCGGGCGCCCCCGCCGGGCCCATGGCGATCCAGACGTACCCCCTCCCCCGCCCCGCGGCCGGAACAGGCCGCGACGACCTGCTCCTCGCCGGCCTGGCGGCACTGCTGCACCGCTACACCGGCCAGACCCACATCACCCTGCACCGAACCGGCCCCGACGGCCGTCCCGAACACGTGCTCCTGACGGTCCCCCCCGGCTCGACACTGCCAGACCTCGAAGCCGCGCTAGCGACCCCCCGTGAACCCACGCGCGAACCCGCCACAACCACCATCCGCTCCCTCCAGGCGGGCGAACCGGCCACGACCGAGACCCGCTTCCCAAAGGCGAACGAACCCGCCACAACCACCATCCGCTCTCCCCAGGCGGGCGAACCGGCCACGGCCGAGATTCGCTCCGCTCGGGCGGGCGAGACCGCCACGATCGGTATCTGCTTCACTCAGGCGGGCAAGTCGGTCGGCGTGGCCAGGGCCCGTGAGCTGGAGCTGGTGGTGCGGCGGGGGGACGCCGCGCTGACCTGTCACTATGACGCCGGGATCTTCGACGCGGGCACGGTGGAGCGGCTGCTCGGGCACTATCGGACGCTTGTCGAGGACGGGACGCGGCACCCGGACCGGGCCGTGGCGCGCCTGAGCATGATGACGGACGCCGAGCGGCGGCGGGTCCTCGTCGACTGGAACCGGACCGGGCGGGACCTGCCGTCCGGGTGCCTGCACGAGGCGTTCGAGGCGGCGGCGGCCCGGGATCCCGAGGCGACGGCGGTCGTCCAGGCCGGGCCCGGGGCCGGCGAGCGGTGGACGTACCGCCGGATCGACGCGGCGGCCGACCGGCTGGCCCGGCGCCTGCGCTCGGCCGGCGTCGGCCCCGGCACGCGGGCCGGGGTCTGCCTGGACCGGTCGCCGCTCCTGCTCGTCGCGGTGCTCGGCGTGCTCAAGGCCGGTGGCGGGTACGTCCCGCTGGACCCGGGCTACCCCACCCGGCGGCTGGCCGCCATGGCCGAGGGCTCCTCGTGCGCGCTGGTGATCTCCCGCCAGGCTCTGGCCGGGAACCTCCCCGCCGAGCGCCTGCTGCTCCTCGACAGCGAGGAGGACGTGCCCGCCGACCCGCCCGAGGACGGCCTCGTCGCGGGCCCGGACGACCTCTGCTACGTCATCCACACCTCCGGCTCCACCGGGGAGCCGAAGCCGATCGCGCTGCGCCATCGCGGGGTCATGAACAACATCGCCGACCTCAACGACCGCTTCGCGGTCGGCCCCGGCGACGCCGTCCTCGCCCTGTCGTCGCCGAGCTTCGACATGTCCGTGTACGAGTTCCTCGGCGTCACCGCCGCCGGCGGCACCGTGGTCGTCCCCGACCCCGCCCGCGCCGGCGACCCCGCGCACTGGGCCGAGCTGATCGCGGCCATGGGCGTCACCGTGTGGAACTCCGCTCCGGCGCTGCTCGGCCTGCTTGCCGACCACCTGGAGCAGGCGGGAGGCCCCGCGCTGCCCGGCGTACGGCTGGCGCTGCTCGGCGGGGACTGGGTGCCGGTGACGCTGCCGGACCGGATCCGCCGGTTCATGCCGGACCTGCGTCTCGTCGTCATGGGCGGCGCCACGGAGGCGTCCATCCACTCGACGATCTACGAGGTGGGGACGGTCGACCCGGGGTGGACGAGCATCCCCTACGGACGCCCGATGGCCAACCAGCGGGTGTACATCCTCGACGACGCGCTCCAGCCCGTCCCGCCGGAGGTGGCGGGGGAACTGTACCTGGCCGGGATCGGCCTGGCCCGGGGGTATCTGGACCGGCCCGAGCAGACCGCCGAGCGCTTCTTCGACTGGTCGTGCGGCGAGGTGACCGGCGAGCGCGTCTACCGCACGGGCGACCTGGCCCGCTTCCGCCCGGACGGCCTGATCGAGCTGCTCGGCCGCGCGGACTTCCAGCTCAAGATCAACGGCCTGCGGGTGGAGCCCGGGGAGATCGAGGCGGTCCTGCGCTCCCACCCGGCGGTGCGCGAGGCGGCCGTCGTCGCGCGGGACGGGCGACTGGTGGCGTACGTCGCGCCCGGCGCCGGCCACCGGGAGCTGCGCGACCTCGCCGCGAGCAGGCTGCCCGGCTACATGGTGCCCGCGGAGTTCGTGTCGCTGGACCGGCTGCCGCTCTCGCCGAACGGCAAGCTGGACCGCCGCGCCCTCCCGGCACCCGCCACCGGCCCCGCCTACCGGGCGCCCCGCTCGGACCTGGAGCGCGCGCTCACCGAGATCTACGCCGACGTCCTCGGGCGTGACCGCGTCGGCGCCGACGACGACTTCCTGGCGCTCGGCGGGGACAGCGTCCGCGCCATCCAGGTGATGACCCGCGCCCGCACCCGGGGCATCGCCGTCACCTCGTGGCAGGTCCTGGAACAGCGGACCGCCGCCGAGCTGGCCCGCGCGGCGGCCGGCGTGACCGGGGAAACCCCGGTGGACACGGCGGATGACGGCGAGGCGGCCCCGGCCGGGAGCGCCGCCGCGGGACAACCCGAGGGCGCGTCCGAGGATCCGCGGCCGTGGCGGCACCACCCGCATGAGGCCGAGGTGTGGCCGCTGACTCCGCTGCAGGCCGGGATGGTGTTCGAGTCGGCGCTCGGCGACGGCGGGGCCGATCCTTACCACCTGCAGACGGTCTATCACCTGTCCGGCCCGGTGGAACCGGCCCGGCTCCGTGCGGCGGGGCGGGCCCTGCTGGACAGGCACGGCGCGCTGCGCGCCGGATTCGTCACCGGCGCGGACGGGACCACGCGGCAGGTCGTACCCGACCGGCTGGAGCCGCCCTGGCGGGAGCTCGACCTCGGCCACCTCGCGCCGGACGAGCGGGAACGACGGTGGCGGCGGTTCCTGGCCGGGGACCGGGCCGCGCGGTTCGACCTGGCGGCGCCGCCGCTGCTGCGGATGACCCTGGCGCGGTTCGGCGACGGGCACGCCAGGCTGGTGCTCAGCTGCCACCACGCCCTCCTCGACGGCTGGTCGCAGCAGGTGCTGGGGGCCGACCTGCTCGACCTCTACCACGGCGCCGCGCCCGCGCCGTCGCACGGGTTCCGGGACTTCCTGGCCTGGTCGCGGCGGCGGGACGCGGACCGGAGCGCGCGGGCCTGGGCCGATCACCTGGCCGGCGTGACCGAGCCCACCCTGCTGGCGCCGGCCACCCGCCCGAGGACCTCCGCGGGCGTCGTCGCCGAGATCGTCCACGCGCTGCCGCCGGAGGAGTCCGAGCGTCAGGCCAAGACCTGCGCCGCGCTGGGCGTGACCCCGAACACCCTGACGCAGTGCGCCTGGGGCCTGCTGGTGTCCGCGCTGACCGGCCGCCGCGACGTCGTCTTCGGCGCCACCGTGTCGGGCCGCTCCGCCCCGCTCGACGAGGTGGAGACCGCGGTGGGCCTGTTCATCAACACCGTCCCGGTCCGGATCCGCTGGGCCCCCGGCGACACCGCCGCGGACCTGCTCACCACCGTGCAGAAGGAGCGGACCGCGCTCATCGAGCACGAGCACCACGGCCTCGCGGAGCTCCACCGGGCGATGGGTCTGCCCGCGTTGTTCGACACCCTGACGGTCTTCCAGTCCTACCCCACCGGCGCACCCGCGCCGGGGGCCGTCCGGCTCACCGGGGTCGACTCGATCGGCACCGGGAGCTACCCGCTCAGCCTGCTCGCCGAGGGAGACCGCCTCGTGCTCCAGCACGACGAGCACGCGTTCGCCCGCCCGGAAGCCGAGGCCGTCCTGACGGGGTTCCGCTCGGCCGTGCGATGGCTGATCGAGGACGCCCACCGGCCCCTCGGCGCCTTCGAGGAGACCCTCGGGGACGTCGGCGGCCTGGCCCGCCGCACCGGAGCCGCGCCGACCGCCTTACCGGTGGTCGCGGGCGCCTCACGGGAACCGCGCACGCCCCAGGAGGAGGCCCTCTGCGCGATCTTCGCGGACGTCCTGGGCGTCGAGCGGGTGGGCATCGACGACGACTTCTTCGCGCTCGGCGGCGACTCGCTGAAGGCGACGAGGATCGCCGGCCGGATCCGGCGGACGCTCGGGCTGGAGGCGACCATCCGCACGCTCTTCGAGCACACCACCGTCGCGAAGATCTCGGGCAACGTCCGGACACCCGTCCGGGACGACCGCCCGTCCCTGCGCGGAACCCGCGGCCGCGACGCCGAGGACGCGCGATGACACCCGGGCGCCGGGCCCCCCTGACCGTCCATGGCGACCGGACGCGGTGACCACCGCGCTTTTCCGACCAAGAAGGAGATCCGATGCAGGACTTCGCTGACCGGTGGGGCTTCGGCCCGGACAAGTTCTGGCTGCGCGGTGAACGCAAGAAGGAGGCCGTCGCGTTCGACGAGGAGAACGGCGTCTGGCACCTCTACGGCCACCCGGAGTCGGCCGAGGTCCTGATGGACACCGAGAACTTCACGCCGGACGGGACCAAGCTGTTCGAGGTCGACGAGGAGACGGCGAAGTACTTCGAGGGCGACCTGGCGCAGATGAACGGCCCGGAGCACGTCCACCTGCGCAAGCAGGTCATCAGGGTGTTCAACCCGAAGTTCATGGACGACCTGGAGCGGCGCATCGTCGAACTCTGCGACGAGCTGATCGGCCGTCTCGGCGGGCGCACGAGGTTCAACCTGCTGACCGACTTCGTGGACGACCTGTCGGGCATCGTCTTCGCCGAGTTGCTCGGCATCCCCGCCGACGACCGCACGATGTTCCGCATGGTGGACGTCAACATGGACCAGGCGGCCATGATGACGACCGTCGAGGGCGAGGACTACTTCCAGAAGCTCACCGTGCCGTTGCAGCCGCTGCGCGACATGCTCGGCCGGCACATCGACGACCGCGCGGACAACCCCCGCGAGGACCTGATCAGCCTGCTGTGCCGGGTGAAGAAGCTCGACGGCAGCTCGATGACCCGGGACCAGATCATCAACTTCGTCATCGGCATCCTTGGCGCCGGGCACCTCGCGACCCCGCTGCTCATCGGCAACACGATGCTGTGCCTGGAGTCGTTCCCCGAGCAGTACGAGCGCGTGCGCGCGGACCGCTCCCTGGTCCCGACCATGCTCGACGAGACCATGCGCTTCCTGAGCCCCGGCAACGCCACCTACCGCGCCACCCTCGCGGACGTGGAGGTCGCGGGCCAGAAGATCCCCAAGGACCAGATGATCCGCGTCGAGCTCGGTTCGGCCAACCGAGATCCGCGCGCGTTCCGCGACCCGGACTCCTTCGACGTCTCCCGCAGCCCCAACCCCCACCTCGGGTTCGGCCGCGGCGCCCACCACTGCATCGGCGCGCAGATGATCAAGGTGGAGACGCGCGTGGTGTTCGACCTCCTGATGGACCGCTTCCCGGTGCTGCGCGTCGACCCGGAGGTCCCGCCCGTCTACTTCGACTCGCCGGACTTCACCGGAGTGAAGTCGGTCGCGGTCCGCACCGGCTGAGGCCCCTCGAAGCGCCGACAGAAAGGACCCGACATGGCCGAGACACTCCCCGAGGCGACGCCCCTGCCGATGACGCGTCCCGCGGACCGCCCGTTCGACCCTCCGCCGGAACTGGCGAAGACACGCGAGGGTCACCCCCTCAGCCGGCTCCTGTACCCCGACGGCCACGTGGGCTGGCTGGTGACGAGCCACGCGCTCGCCCGGCGGGTGCTGGCCGACCCGCGGTTCAGCTCGCGCAGCGAGCTGCTGCACATCCCCTACCCCGGCGGGCTCGGCGAGAAGCTGCCCCCCGCCCCGCCCGGGCACCTGCACGCGATGGACCCGCCCGAGCACACCCGCTACCGGCAGATGCTGACCGGCAGGTTCACCGTCCGCCGGATGGGGATGCTCACCGCCCAGATCGAGCGGTTCACCGGGGAGATCCTCGACGCCATCGCCAAGCAGGGCCCCCCGGCCGATCTCGTCCAGGCCTTCGCGTACTCCATCCCCGCGCTCACCATCTGCGAGCTGCTCGGCGTGCCCGCCGAGGACCACGAGAAGTTCCAGCACGAGGCCCGCATGATGAACGCGCTGGACGTCGCCCCCGAGGAGGTCTACGCGGCGTACGTCGCCATGGACAAGTACGTGCGCGAGCTGGTGGTGGCCAAGCGCGCCGACCCCACCGACGACCTGCTCAGCGACCTGACCAAGACCGACCTCAGCGACGAGGAGCTGGCGGGCATCGGCACCGTCCTGCTGGGCGCGGGCCTCGACACCACCGCGAACATGCTGGCGATCGGCGTCTTCGCCCTGCTGCGCCATCCCGCCCAGCTCGCCGCGCTGCGCGACGACCCGGGCCTCGTCGACGGCGCCGTCGAGGAACTGCTGCGCTACCTGACCGTCGTCCACACCAACGCCAAGACCGCGCTCGAGGACGTCGAGCTGGACGGCCATCTCATCGAGGCGGGCGACACGGTCACCATCTCGCTGCACGCCGCCAACCGCGACCCGGAGCGGTTCCCCGACCCCGACACCCTGGACCTCGGCCGCCGCGCCGTCGGGCACGTGACCTTCGGCCACGGCATCCACCAGTGCCTCGGCCAGCAGCTGGCCCGCGTCGAGATGCGCGTCGCGTTCCGCGAGCTGCTGAGCAGGTTCCCCACGCTGCGGCTGGCGGTCGACCCCGACGAGGTGCCCGTGCACGTCAGCGCCGTCTACAGCGCGCAGCGGCTGCCCGTCACCTGGGACGAGGCGTAGCCGATGCGCCTGCGCGTGGACCAGGAGAGCTGTTGCGGTTCCGGCATGTGCGCGCTGGTCGCCCCGGACGTCTTCGACCAGGACACAGCCGACGGCCGGGTGGTGCTGCTGGACGCCAGCCCGCCGCCCGCGCTGCACGACGCCGTCCGGCACGCCATCCACGCCTGCCCGTGCGGGGTGATCGGCGAGGACGCCGGCCCCGGCACGGCCGTCTGACCGCTTTTCCGTGTTGATCGTCAACAGGCCTCTCGTGGAGAAAGGGAGTGCGATGCGAGTCGTCCTCGTCAATGTGCCGTTCGCGGACTGGGATCGGCCGTCGGTGGCGTTGAGCCAGCTCGCGGCGCATACGAAGCGGGAGTTCGGCGAGTCCGTCGACGTCGAGGTGGTGTACGCCAACCTGGACTTCGCGCTTCTCATCGGGACCGAGCAATACGGGCGGTTCGCGAGCAACTCGGAGTACCTGACCACGGGTGTCGGTGAATGGCTGTTCCGGCGGATGGCCTTCCCCGAGAGCCCGGACAACACCGAGGAGTATTTCCGGCGTTACTTCTGCGACGAGGGGGCGGCCGGTTTCCGGGCGCGCATGCTGCGCGTCCGGGACCGGCTGGAGGATTTCTGCGGCGAGCTCGTCGACAGGTACCGGCTGGCCGAGTGCGACATCGTCGGCTTCACCTCGATGTTCGCGCAGACCCTCCCGAGCGTCGCGCTGGCGCGGCTGGTCAAGGAGCGCAACCCGGACGTCGTCACCGTCATCGGCGGCGCGAACTGCGAGGCCCCCATGGGCGCGGTGCTGGCCGAGAACGTCGCGGCCCTGGACTACGTCTTCTCCGGGCCGTCGCTGCACACGTTCCCCGACTTCGTCCGCTGCGTGATGGACGGCAGGCCCGAGCTGGCCGACGAGATCCCGGGCGTCATGTCGAAGCGGAACGTGCGGATCCCGCGCTTCCGCCGCGCCATCGGGAAGGACCGGGATCTCGACGACTACATCCACCCCGACTACGAGAGCTTCGTCGGCAAGTTCACCGAGTGCCAGGACGCCCTGCGCGCCGACGCCGGAGAGGCCGAGCCGATCCTCTATTTCGAGACCTCACGCGGATGCTGGTGGGGAGAGCGCTCGCACTGCACGTTCTGCGGGCTCAACGGCCTCGGCATGGGATACCGCGCGATGTCCCCGGACAAGGCGCTGGAGCAGTTCGAGTGGCTTTTCAGCTTCGCGCCGTGGTGCCGCACGTTCCACGGAACCGACAACATCATGCCGCGCGAATACCTGCGCGACGTCTTCCCCAAGCTGAGCCCGCCCGCCGGGGCCTCACTGTTCTACGAGGTCAAGGTGCCGATCTCCGACCGCGACATGCGGACGATGGCGGAGGCCGGGGTGACCGTGGTGCAGCCCGGCATCGAGGCCCTGGCGACCTCGACCCTCCAGCTCATGGCCAAGGGCACCACGGTCTTCCTCAACCTGCAGTTCCTCCAGAAGTGCCTGAAGTACGGCATCGAGCCGTTGTGGAACCTGCTGCTCGGCTTCCCCGGCGAGGAGGCGAGCGTCTACGAGAAGTACGCGGCGGACCTCCCCAACCTGGTCCACCTGCCGCCCCCCGAGGACACGTTCCTGGTGCGCTTCGACAGGTACAGCCCCTACTTCACCAAGCGCCACGAGTACGGCCTCGATCTGCGCCCCCTGGACTTCTACCGGCTCATCTACCCGGTGGTGCCCGAGGAGCAGATCTTCGACCTCGCCTACTTCTTCGCCGACGAGAACCTCGCCGCGTACCAGGTCCAGTCCATCGAGTGGCTGGCCAAGCTGAAGTCCCTGACCGACGCCTGGCGCGACGCCTGGACCGGCGGCACCCCGCCCCGGCTGGCCCTCACCGTGGACGACCAGGGGAACCCGGCCGTCCTCGACACCCGGTCCGGCATCACCCGGTGGACCCCGGTCACCCCCGACACCGAGAAGCTCCTGCACCGGCTGGCCTCTCCGGTACGCCCGGACAGGCTCGCCGCCGACCTCGGCCTCCCGGCCGGACGGGTGGACGCGATCCTGGCCGAACTCACCGCCCGCGACCTCCTGCTCAAGGAAGGAGACAGCGTCCTCAGCCTGGTCACCCTGGAGCCCCCTGCCTGACGCCCCTGCCGCCACGGCGAGGATGATTGCGGGCCATGGCGTTGTCGACGGCGTTCACGAAGCTTCTCGGTGTGCGGCACCCCATCGCCCTGGCGCCGATGGGCGGGTCCGCCGGCGGCGCGCTGGCGGCGGCCGTCTCGCGCGGCGGCGGGCTCGGCCTGGTCGGCGGCGGCGCCGGGGATCCGGACTGGCTGGCCCGCGAGCTGCCGATCGCCGCCGGCGCCGGTGAGCCGTGGGGTGTCGGTTTCCTGACCTGGGCGATCGGCGACGAGGCGGTGGAGCGCGCGCTGGAGCACGGCCCCCGGGCGGTGATGTTGTCCTTCGGGGATCCGGGCCCGTTCGCGGCGCGCGTCCGCCGGGCGGGCGCGGCGCTGATCGTCCAGGTCACCGATCTGGAGGAGGCCAGGCGGGCGGTGGACGTGGGCGCCGACGTCATCGTGGCGCAGGGGTCCGAGAGCGGCGGGCACGGCGCGCGGCGCGGCCGGTCCACGTTGCCGTTCGTGCCGGTGGTGGCGGACCTCGCGGCCCCGGTGCCGGTGCCGGCGGCCGGCGGGATCGCCGACCGGCCGCGGCGTGGCCACCGTCCTGGCCCTCGGCGCCGGGCCGGCAGCCGGTCTCCCGGGCCGGATCGCGTGAGGTTCAGCTCGTGGACCGTTCGTGGTGTCCCCGCAGGTCGAGGAGGCTGTCCCGGCCACCGGCGGGTCCTCGCTCACGGGTGAAGCGCCTGACCGTCTCCTGCGCCTGCCGCCACGCCTCGGCGATCGGCTCCCCGAGGGAGTTCGCCAGCACCGGGGCGAGCCGCGGCGTCGCGTCCCCGGCACGCGCGAGGTCGTACAGGAACCGCAGCCGCCGCCTGCGGCGACGCCCCCTGCCCATGCGGATCGGCACCGGGCCCTCCACCGTCACCACACCCAGATTGACGCCGACCGTGATCCCCGGCTCGCCACCACCCGCGGGCGCCCCCGTCCAGCCGGCGATCAGCGGCCGGAGACCCTCCAGCTCCCGCTCCGCCGACCGCAGATCCGTGCGAAGCCACCCGTGAAGGTCGCGGAACCACGCACGCAGCCTCCGCGCCTCGGACGTCTCCCGCAGTTCGAGCGCGCGCGGGATCACCTCGGCGGGCGTGCGCGCGTCCCGCAACACCCGTGCCAGCACCAACGGCACCTCCAGGTCGAACCCCGGATCGCCGACCACCGCCGCGACCGCATCGGCCCGCCGCCTGCGCGCCGCCGACACCTCCCCGACCACGCGCCCTTCGACGTCGGCGGCGAAAGGCCCACCGGGATCGAACGCCACCAGCGGCGTCCGGATGGCATGCGGCAGGTAAGGAGCCTCGGCCAGCTCCGCCACGTACTGGTAGTACAGCCCCGCGGCGGTGTTCCGCACCACGTCATAGGCGGCGCTCATCTTGTCGTACCCGTAGCCGGACGGAATCGGCGCCTCGACGAGGGCGTGATCCCCCCGATCGATCGACCGCATGGCCTCGGCGAGCTCCATGAACGCCCTGCTCGCCTCCATGTGCTCCCGCGCCGCGACAGGCCTGCGCACCACCCGCCTCATCTCGTCCAGCGCGAGATCGACGTAGATCGCCTCCCGCTCGTTCTCCTCCTCCAGCTCGAACGAGGCGAGCAAGGACGGATCGGAGTACCCCGTCTCGAAATACCCGTTGCTGATGTCGAGGATCACCCCCGTCATCCCCCCCGCCGCCAGCGCCCCCAGATGCCCCCGGAACTCCGGCGTCCGAGATATCTCGACGGCCCGCTGCCCCGCCCTCAGCAACATCCGCCGATGCAGGCGCTCCGAATAGGCGAGCGGCGTCACCACCTCCCCCAGCCCCACCCCCGCGGGCACGAACCCCCCGTACCCGTTCCGTAAGACCGCCTGATCCCCGTCCCGGTGCACGAACCCCGGACTGATCCCGATCTCGTCGTGCATCACGATCGCATGCACGAGCTGCGCCAGGCACTCGACGTCGATCGCCACCCGCAGCGCGTGATTGAGGTCGTAGTCCCACTTGTCGGAGTTGAACTCGCTCCTGCGCGGCGCGACCACGAGCCCCTCGGCGCCGCCGGCCTCCCCGAGCAGCCGCAACGCGCTCTGCAGCGTCAAACCGTCGAGCACCACCGCCCCGAGCCGCGGCTGCCCACCGCCGATCCTCATGATCTCTTTGTACAGCGCCGGTGCCCGCCCGCGCGGCCCCTTGCTAGCGTCGCAGGCGCACGGGGGCGCCGGGCCCGGTGCGGCGGACGAGCCAGGCCTCGGTGATGTGATCGAACATCGCCTCGGCGGCGCCGCCGGGGTCGTGGGCGGCGATGCGCTCGTAGATGCGGCGATGGCCGAGGTTCGACGCCACGCACAGGGCCCGTTCGGTCCGGCCCATGTACCTCGCCGTGTTGACGACCTGGCTCTCCAGCGAACGGACGACGCCACGGGCGATGCGGTTCCCGGACGCCTGCATGATCGCGTCGTGGAAGGCGCGGTCGGTGTCGTGGTACGCGACCTGGTCGTCCACGAGCCCGTCCATCCGGTCCACGAAAGCACGCAGCCGATCGACGGTGTCCTCACCGGCCTGGCGAGCGGCGACGTTCGCCATGTCGGACTCCAGCACACGCCGTGTGACGACGAGGTCGTCGAGGATCGCCAGGCTCTCGTCCACCGCGATGGTCGCCGCGAGGACGAGCTCGTCGAGCATGTTCCACATCGCCGGCGCGGTGACCATGGTCCCGGCGCCCTGGCGGACCTGCACGAGGCCCTTCTCCTGGAGGATCTTCACGGCCTCGCGGACGACGGTCCGGCTCACCGAGAAGGCCTCGCACAGCGCGGGCTCGGGGGGCAGCGGGGTGCCCGGCGGATAGACCCCGCGGACGACGCGCTCCACCAGCTCCGCCGTCACCGCCCTGGCGAGGTTGGCCGGCCGCCGCACCCATGCCGGGGGTAGCGCGACACTCCCGGGCGATTCCTGCGATGCCGTCATGTTCCCTCCGGCCTGCCAGGCCGTCACCGATCTTCATCGCAGTATATGTCATACGTGTTGACGTCAGACGTCATACGAGTTACGTTTCGGCCTAGATGGCCGGGCGAGCCGGCCGCCCTCCGGAAAGTGAACACGTCAATGGGGCAACGAATAATTTGGCCGGTCGTCCTGTTCGCGGGGCTGACCCTGGCCGGCTGCGGTAGCGCCACACGAACCGAGCCCACCTCGACCGAATCCAGCAAGGCCGCGAAACTCGTGGTCTGGGACTGGAAGGCCGGCGAGAAGACCTCGGCGAACTACATCGCGAAGGCGAAGGCCGACTTCGCCGCGAAGCATCCCGGGGTCACCGTCGAATTCGTGGCCCAGCCGTTCGACCAGTACTACACCCTCCTGGGCTCGGCCATCCAGTCCAGTACGGGGCCGGATGTCATGATGTTCAACGGGGGCGGCCAGATCCGCGACCGCGTGAACGCGCTGCTTCCGCTGGACCAGTACGTGGCCGGGGACAAGGAGCGGCTGGCGGGCTGGGACGCGTTCAGCAAGGACGGCAAGGTCTACGGGGCGCCGGTCACGTTGCAGGGCCATCCGATCTACTACAACAAGTCGCTGTACACGAAGGCCGGGCTTGACCCGGCGAGCCCGCCCAAGACGTGGGACGAGTTGGTCAGCGACTGCGCGGCCATCAAGAAGGCGACCGGGGCCAAGTGCTTCGCGCTCGGCAACAAGGAAGGCATCGGCATCCAGTTCTGGATGTCGGGCCTGGGCTCGGGAATCCTGACCCCCCAGGAATACGACGACTGGATCGCCGGGAAGCGCGACTGGAAGTCGCCCCATGTGAAGAAGATCTTCGAGTTGTGGAAGGACGCCGGCGACTCGGGTCTGAACAACGACGGCGCCAACTCGACCGCGATGTTCAACGACTCCTTCGCGATCTTCGATGCCGGCAAGGCCGCCCACATCATCGGGCTGATGTCCGATGTGGGGCACTGGAAGGACTTCGGCGAGTTCCTGGGGGCCGACAACGTCGGTGTGATGCCGCCCCCGGTCGTCACCTCCGGCTCCGGCCCGAACATGCCCTACGACGGTGGTATCGGCTACGCGGTCGCCAAGTGGACCAAGGAGCCGGCGCTGGCCGCCGACCTGGTGCGGTCGCTCACCTCGACCGGTGCCCTCGCCTCCTTCTCCTCCGACGCCGGCGCGATCGCGTCCGACACCACGATCGAGGTGCCGCAGGGCGCCCCCGCCGTCGGCGCGATCGTGGCCACCCTCAAGGAGGGCAAGCCCGCGCTGCACGTCGCGCTGTCCTCCAAGACCATCGATCTGATGGGGAGACTGTCCCAGCAGTTACTGAGCGGATCGGCGACCGTCGACAAGGTGGTGGAGCAGCTGGCCGCTTCCGACAAGGCGAGTTGATCACGTGCCCGTCGGAGGTTCGTCGCCCCTGGTCCGCCCGGACTCCGCCGGGCGGGCCAGAGGTGCGGAAACCGCGTCGCAGGCACGAGGCGGCGTCACCCGTACCGGTTCACGCCGCGCCCCCCGCATGCAGCGTTCCGAGCGCCTCGCGCCGTTCGTCCTGGTGGCCCCAGCCGTACTGATCATCGTCATCCTGCGGTTGTGGCCGCTGCTGCTGGGCATCAACTTCTCCTTCACCGGCGACGGTGCGAGCAACGGGACGGCGGTCGGGCTCGCCAACTACGCGGAGCTGTTCCAGGATCCGTTGTTCCAGGGCGCGCTGCGCAACGTCGGGTTGCTGGTGCTGCTGCTGCCGGTCGCGGTGGCCATCCCCGGCCTTCTCGCGACGTTCATCTACCTACGCGTGCCGGGCCACCGGTTGTTCCGCAGCGTCTACTTCTTCCCCGCCGTGCTGTCACCGGTGATCGTCGGTGCGATCTACAACCTGCTGCTCGCCTTCGAGGGCCCGGTGAACGCCCTCCTCGGGACGGCCGGCCTCGGCCCGGTCGACTGGCTCGGCGATCCGGGCGTCGCCATGTTCGCGGTCGTCGGCGTGCACGTCTGGGCGACGTTCGGGATGGCCCTGGTGGTGTTCCTCGCGGGCTTCGCCACCCTGAACTCCTCGCTCCTGGACGCCGCCAGGGTGGACGGCGCCACGCTGCCGCAGGTCATCTGGCACGTCGTCATCCCCGGGCTGTCCCGCACCATTCAGTTCGTCTTCGTGACCACGATGATCGGCATGCTGACGTCCATGTTCGGCCTGCTGTACGTCATGACCGCGGGTGGCCCGGAAGGGTCCACCTACCTGCCGGAGTACTACATCTGGCACCAGCAGGGACAGATGAACCGCCCCGCGCTCGCCTCGGCGGCCTCGACGGTTCTGTTCTTCATCATGCTGGTGGTGGGACTCGCGCAGATGAGCGTGCTCCGGCGCGCGGGGAGGGCGGACTGATGCCCGGCAGGCGCTTGAGCAGGTGGGTGATCGCCGTTCCGATGGGGGTCCTCGCGCTCGCGACGATCTATCCCCTGGTGTTCACCGCCAACGTCGCCATGAAGACGCGGCGGGACTACATTCTCGACCGGTTCTCCCTGACCGGCTCCCTGAACTGGGACAACCTCGTCACGGCATGGACCAGCGTCGGCATGGCGCGGTACTTCGTCAACTCGCTCGGCGTGGTGACGGCGTCGGTGGTCCTACTGCTGCTGCTGGGGTCGATGGCGGGCTTCGCGCTGAGTCAGCTCCCGTTCCGCGGCTCCAAGGCGCTCTTCCTCGGGTGTCTGGCGGCGCTGTTCATCCCGTTCCAAGTGATCATGGTGCCGTTCGCCCGGGTCATGGCCGACAGCGGTCTGATCGACACCTACCCCGGGCTGGTCCTGGCCTACGTCGCGCAGTTCCTCCCGTTCACCGTCTTCCTGATGACCAGCTACTACAAGACCGTCCCGCGCGAGATCGTCGACGCGGCCAGGATCGACGGGAACACCGTGTACGGCGTGTACCGGCGGATCATGCTGCCGATGGGGACCCCCGCGCTGCTCTCCGTGGGCATCCTCGATACCTTGTTCTGCTGGAACGACGTGCTCATCTCCCTGTTGATGATGCCGTCGGCCGACCACCGCACCCTCATGGTCGGGGTCACCTCGCTGCGTGGGCAGTATTCCGACGACATCCCCACCTTCGCCTCGGGGGTCCTGATCGCCGCCGTACCCGTCCTCATGGTCTATCTCTTTCTCCAGCGCCAGATCGCCGACGGTGTCACCGCCGGTTCCACGAAGGGCTGACATGCGTATCACGGGGTATCGCACGTTGACGACGGTTCAGGAATGGGGCCGCCCGGTCGGTGACGCCAACGGCGTGTTCGCCGACGGCGTGGTCACGGTGCCGATCGTCATGGTCGACACCGACGAGGGGATCACCGGCGTCGGCTTCGGGCCCCACGGTGGTCTCGACACCGTCTTCGCCGCGATCGAGGGCGAGGATCCGCGCGGCGTGACCGCGCTGTACGACCGCATGCTGCGCCAGACCTTCAAGGCCGGCCACGCGGGGGCCGTGTTCGGGACCATCGGCGCACTCGACACCGCGCTCTGGGACATCAAGGCGAAAGCGGCCGGTGAACCCCTCTGGCGGCTGCTGGGCGGGCGTGACCGGCGGGTGCCCGCGTACGCCTCGGGCCTGGACATCGGCCTGACCGACGACGAACTCGTCTCGGTCTACCAGGTCTACGCCCAGTACGGCCTGCGGGCGGCCAAGCTCAAGGGCGGCCTCGACATCGAACGAGACCGGCACCGCCTGACCCTGGTGCGGGAGGTCCTCACCGAGGCGGGGCACGGAGCGCGGCCGGGCCTGATGCTCGACGTCAACGAGGCCTGGTCCCGCAAGCAGGCGGTCCGGCACGTCTGCGAGCTCGAACGCACCCTGGACCTCACCTGGATCGAGGAGCCCGTCCGGCGATGGGACGCCGAAGGCCACGCCGTCGTCGGCAGGGGGATCCGCGCGTCGGTCGCCACCGGGGAGAACCTCACCGGGCTCGAGCAGTACCGCCCGCTGCTGGCCGCCGGGGCCGCCGACATCGTCCAGGCGGCGGCGGTCTGGGGCGTCACCCATTTCCTCCGGGTATCCGCCCTGGCCCACGCCCACGACGTACCGGTCAGCCCGATCGGCAACACCTCGGTCGCCCTGCTGCACGCCGCGACGTCGGTGCCCAACCACATAGTCAGCGAGCTGCAGGATCTGCAACCGCCGCTCGGGGTGTCCCTCGACCTGTACGTCGAGGACGGCGCGTTCGTCCTCGGTGACGCGCCCGGTCTCGGCCTCACGATCCGCGAGGACACGATCACGGGGTTCACCCGCCGGTCGAGCAGCCTGACGGCCGACAGCCCGAACGTCCGGCCGGAGCAGGCCGGCCGGCGGCTGCTGGCGGTGACCGATCACGGTCCGGCCGTGCAGCGCCGCCCGCGCTCCTCTCTTGGTTGCGGACCCGCGCAGTCGGACGACGGGGTCGCTCATCCCGTCCGAGGCTGACCGTCCCCCTCGGCGGTCACCAGGTCGTGGGACACCTCGTCACCTCGTCCCGGAGGCCGGCGCCCCCGGGGACGAGGTGACGAGCAGGGTCGGGTGATCTCGAAAGGTCAGGTGCGGGTCCAGCGCTGGTTGGCGCCGCCGTTGCAGGACCAGATGGCGAGTTTGGTGCCGTTGGCGGTGGCGTTGTTCGGCACGTCCAGGCACTTGTTCGCGCCGACGGCGGTGATGGTGCCGTCGGAGTTGAGGCGCCACTTCTGGTTGTTCTGGCCGTTGCAGTCCCAGATGATCACCGAGGTGCCGTCGGCCGTGCCCGCGCCGTTGACGTCCAGGCACTTGCCGCCGTACACCCGCAGCTCACTCGAGCTGGTCGGCGTCCACTGCTGGTTGCTCTGCCCGTTGCAGTCCCAGATCTGCGCCTGCGCCCCGTTGGCCTGCGAGGCACCGGCGACCTCCAGGCATCTGCCCGAGCCCGCACCCCGGAACGCGCCCGTGCCCGAAGGAGAGGGAGAGGGGGAGGGAGAGGTGGTGGGAGAGGTGGTGGGACCCGGGCCGCCGGCGTTGAGCGCGTCAAGGACGGCGGTGTAGGCGGCCTTCTTGTTGAAGTTGCCGTCGAACAGCAGGGGTGTGTCACCGCTGCGCCAGGAGTACTTGTCGGTGATACCCCAGACGGTGATGCCGGTGCAGCGGGGGACGGCCATGCAGGCCTGGGTGACGCGGCGGTAGGAGTCGGCCTGGCCGGAGCCGGAG
Organism: Sphaerisporangium aureirubrum; assembly: GCF_042658925.1. Taxonomy (NCBI): domain Bacteria; kingdom Bacillati; phylum Actinomycetota; class Actinomycetes; order Streptosporangiales; family Streptosporangiaceae; genus Sphaerisporangium; species Sphaerisporangium aureirubrum. The sequence continues at coordinate 60 of NZ_JBHSRF010000059.1, read as the reverse complement.
CCGCCGATGTCGAGCTCGGTGATCTGCACGTCGACGCCGAGGGCGGCGAACTGGGCGATG